>NZ_AOGW02000001.1 GCF_000332495.1 Leptospira terpstrae serovar Hualin str. LT 11-33 = ATCC 700639
ACCACGCACACACTTTAACAGATATCGGATTTAACGTCATACTGATAAACTGATATTGCTCTAGAAGTTCTGATGAATTCCAGTCGTAAGTAATTCCTGCGACAAAAAGGAAAATCAAAAAGTAATACTTTTTTTCAGAAGAATACCTTGAAGATATAAGCTTGATATATGCAGCTGCCCAAATTATAGTTATAAGTATAATATATCCAATTATCAGATAGTTACTAAGAGTCAGGCTTTCAGTTTTTAATTTATCTTTCTGAATAATTTCTGCGATAGATAGTTTTAAATTTGTGAACTCAAATCCAGCTATTTCTAGTTTCCCATCGGTATTTTTTCCAATAGTAATTGCGCAATAGGTAGATTCTCCGTTTTTGTTTTCCAGTATAAAATGCAAACTTGTTCCTTCTCGTAGTCCTGCACTTTTAAGGTCTATGTTTTCTTCTTTTAGAAATAAAGTAATCTTCGGAATTGCTTTGTTTACAGTATCGTAGAATTCCATTTCATTTAATACATTGAGAACGGAGTTTTTATCTCCAATATTTGAGTTTAGGACTCTATATATTTTATTTATATCTTTTGTTTTTACGTTTTTAATAAAAGTTTCTAAAAAAACAATTTTAGATGGATCCAGTTTATTTTCTGGTTCTTTTAGTAACAATCCATTGTAGATTATATGTATTGTGAAAGAAATTGAGAAAATAAGAAATACTAGAGGGAGAAATTTTAGGTAAGATAATAGTTTTTGTTTCATTTTCTTTGCTTATTGATACTTTTGTATTTTTTTGCAATTAGTTTAAATTTTATGAAAATGTCGTATAACGAACTAGGCTAACCGACGTAGGCTGACCCTGAGCCTCGTAGAGGCGTTAGGGACTGGCACGTAGTTTGCGGAAGCAAACGAGTGACAGAAAGCCTATGTGCCGTAGGCCGAGCGAGGGCGAAGACCCGAAGCGAAGTGGTTAGCTGCTGTTATACGTAGTGGTGTATTAGAAGGTATAAGATAAGCTTAGATAAATACTTCTGAAAGTATCAGTTCTCGTTGAGTTTACAACATTGTCAATCGATACATTATTTCCAAAACCATCAAAAACTAACATTTTATCACTATTATTTTTTAAAGATAAGTGAGATTTATTATAAATATATCCTAAAGATATTTTATAATTACTTAAAAATGAGTAAGCTAGAGAAGCTTCAAAGTCGAAACCATGAATTTGAGCAATCGTGTTTTTGTCTTCTAGGAGAACACGTATGTAAGGATAAGTGAATCCGTCATTTCCACGATAATTATATGCTCTTTCATCTCGATAATTTCTATTTCCTAAAGTATAATAAGGATCAAAAGCTAAATTAAGTTTTATGTTTTCGTTGAGATCGAAAGAACTTCTAAGTGGGATTTTTAGCCCAATTGAGTTTACTTTTTCTTCATATGAGAAGGTATTGCTTCTGTCTTGGGATAATCTATCAATTTTTTTAATTCCAATACCAATGTAAAAAATTGTAGGATTATTTTGATTGTAATAGTAGAGGAAATTGAAATTGAATTCGTTTCTTCCTATGTTTCCGAATTGAATATTTGTATTATTAAATCCAGTTCGATTTGCAGAAACTATATCATAGTTAGAATTAGCAATGTTGTAACTTAAAATATCAAATTCAAAACCATAGTTTTTACTCAAATCATTATATTTGATAAAGAATGGGTAGATAGTTCCGGAATTACCTTCCAATGGTTTTTTAGACGCATTGTTGATTTTTAAATATGAATATTCGTATGGAATGAAGTCGAATTTCATGGCCTTAAAACCGAATTCAGTTTTTGAACTAGGTTTGTTTTCGATTTTAATATCCTCAGCATTAATTTGAAATGCTAAAAGAATAAGAATTAAACTAACTATTATTTTTCTTTTCATATTTCCTTTTAAATTAATTTTACACCATTACGTATAACGAACTAGGGGAGACGACGTTCCTCGTAGCTGAGCCTGCGAACGCAGGCGTTAGCGTCGGCGCGACTTCTTGCGGAGCGAGAAGCGTGACGGAGAGGAATGTGGCGCAGCCCAAGCGAGGCCTTGTGCCGAAGCGCAGCGTTTCCCCGCTGTTATGCGCAGTAAGTCAATATCAATATAATTACCTTTGGTTCTTCTAAATAGAATAATTGAAAATTAGAAAGATACTTGGTTTATTTATCTTTAAACAAATCCAGGATTTGATCCCAGTTAATTTCAGTACCATCGTTTATATTTCGCATGAAATAACTATCGTGATGTGCAAGGAAAGTCGGATATTCATTATTTCCTACATTCTTCCATCTATTGATTAACCAACTTTTTAATATATCTGATACTATCTTTTCTTTTTCAATTTCTTGAAATTTTTCATTATTAAAAATATCTTTCGGGACTACAACGGCTTTGTCTTCCAAGAAAAAATGGTCAATTAAATCTTCCCCAACTTTATTCATACCAAAAATGCTTACAGAAAAGTGATAATCGAAATTCTGCGAATCATATTCTATTTCAAAAAATTTAACATCTTTATTACTTTGAAATTTTATAAAATTAACTAATTCAGATTCAAATTCTTTGTTCAATGTTTCTAAATGGCTAGAAACAAGATCACTGAATTCATCAACTATACTCATATTATATTACTTCCATAATAATTCAATATTCCATTACTCTTTTAAAATTCTTTTTATTGGAATACCTTTTTTTGAAAGATTATGACTTATTGCGCATAACGAACTAGGCTAACCGACGTAGGCTGACCCTGAGCCTCGTAGAGGCGTTAGGGACTGGCACGTAGTTTGCGGAAGCAAACGAGTGACAGAAAGCCTATGTGCCGTAGGCCGAGCGAGGGCGAAGACCCGAAGCGAAGTGGTTAGCTGCTGTTATACGCTGTGTCAAATTACTTGATTGAAGCTAATCTGTTGTATTCGACTTTATTTATTGTTTTTAAAGTATAATACATTTGATAGTAATTATACCTTAAATATCCACCTGGAAGGAAGTCATTTAACAAATCATAGTAAGCATTGGACTTGTATTCAATATTATCAATTTCAAATAGAAAATAATCATTTTCTCCAATTTCTATATTTTTAATTTCTTTTTCTAGAATATCTAACAATGAACCATTTTTATAGGTTCCCAAAGTTCTGCCTGTATAAAATGAAAAGAAATAATATTCATCAATTCTAATACTATCAGTTTTTCTGATATCTCCAGCATTGAATTTTGTTGCAGTATAGAAGATTCTTGATTTATGAAAGGAATCTGAAGTTTGATTTCTGATATGAAAAGTTGTACCTTTTGAAAGAATGGGATGAACGTCATAATTAATACAACTACTGAAAAAGAATGATAAAGATATCGAAAGAAGATAAATTGACTTCATTAAAAAATATCTCCTTCAATGTGAACACTTTTATTTGAAAATCCCAATGGTCTTGCATACATATAAATAGACGAAGTGAAAAGAGCCAATGGATTTGGAAGAACGCTGAAAGTAAACCAAGAATTGTTATATATTCTTATTTTGAGATTTTTAATTCCTTTTGATCCAGGATATTTTGCTAATTCATTTAAGATAGATTCATTAACCTCATTATTTCGATATAAATTATAGCTAAACCAATAGTGATTAGTAAATTGAACTTGGAATCTTGCTATGGAAGGTTCATTAATATCTGAAAATGTGATTTTGTATTTTTCTGATTCAATCTTTGTGTTAATTGAAACGCAAGAACTGAAGAAAGCTAAAAGTAGAATGTGCAATATTTTGATCATGTTTTATTTGGTTCCTGAATATTTTTTTGACATTGCGTATAACGAACTAGGGGAGACGACGTTCCCTGACCCTGAGTCCCAACGGGACGTTAGGGACTGGCATGTAGCTTGCGTAAGCAAGGCGAATGCCAGAAAGGGAATGTGGCGTAGCCCAAGCGAGGCCGTAAGTGCCGAAGCGCAGCGTTTCCCCGTTGTTATACGAAGTTGCCGACTTAAATAGTCTTTCCCAAGAGATATTTCAAAAATGTTATCACTTTGTTTTTATTCTCTTGATAAATAAAAATTCCATTATATTCCAGAAAAAGTTGATAATCATTGTATTCTTGAGAATCTTTGTAATCCTCGATAAATCTTTCCAGGTAACCCAGATGTTGGGTTAAATCATTTGTATCGGCAAAAGATTGGGTATTTTTATATATTCTTTCAATTTCATTTTTAATATCTTCAACACTTTTGACGGCTTGAGTATAGAAGATTTCAATTTTTTTATTTATTCCTTTTATATCGTATAGATTAATTAAGAAATTAGAATTCTTTAGCATGCCTGAGAAAATTTCGCTTTCGGTTGATATCCAATGTGTTTTTTTGTATAAAATTTGAAGTTGAATTGATTTATTGGCGATTCCTATATTTCGAACTAGTTTAGATAGCCTGTTTTTCTTTTCTCCAATTATTGAACGTTTATAAACAATAGAGATAAATAGAGTTGCTAATGAAGTTGTATACGCTATTAAAATTATTGCAAAAGTATATATAGAAATTTTGAAGTTAGTATTTGCATTAGTAACTAATGCATAGTATAGACTTAAAAGTAAAAATAGCATGCTTAAAATTGTGAATACATAGATAAATCTTCTTAACGATGGTATTCTTTCTGATCCAGTGATTATAAAATCAGAAATAAAATTATCTGATAAGAAATAGGCCGATTCTGTCGTGCTGATGTTTATTAAAAATGCACTTTCGTCACTTACGTTTGGTATTCCGAAGCTATTTTTAAGTATACTATCAATAGTTTTTTGCAAAATATAAATTTTACAAAGATGAGCCATTGTGGAAATACTTAGCAGAGAATTTATTATAAAAATGGTTATATTTGCTTCAGGTTGAGAGATATTCATATTAATATATGAAAATTGAATAGTGCTCGAGCCATGTAGATAATGTATTATAAACAATGAGAAAATAATTAATATGTCTCTCTGAATTAACTTATTTAGATTTCTTATAGTGGCTACTGATTGAGTAAGTGCAAAGTTTTTCATGGATCTTATCGTTTGAATCTAGGCAATTTCGTATAACGAACTAGCCTTCCCGAAGTTGTCCGACCCTGAGTCCCGGACGGGACGTTAGGGACTGGCACGGAGCTTGCGTATGCAAGCGAGTGACAGGAGGACAATTTGCCGCAGGCCGAGCGAGGCCTTGTGCCGAAGCGTAGCGGGAAGGCGCTGTTATACGCTGGCGATTTATAAAGAAAGAATATCTCCAAGTAATAGAAAAGTATGTATAACATATCTGTCAGCTTCATCCCGTTTTATTGAAGAATGAGACCCTTTTTGAGATGCTTGAAAAACGCTATCAATTCGTTCTCCAATTTGTGTAAGATCACTTCCAATTAATTCTTTGAATCTATCCGATGAGCTTTTTGTCTCAATGTAGTAAATTAATCGATTAATATGCTTATCTTTTCCCATTTGTATTGTTTTTTCTTTCCCGTTTTCAAGAGTTATTATTCTGTCTTCAGTTGGAGGAATTAACTTATCTGCAACAGACTGTAATAACCTTCTGCAACTATGTACTGCATTTGCCCAATCTTCAGGATTATCTGAATCTAAGTTTGAATAAATTGCTGTAAATTTGGGTAATTCTTCAGGTAATATCCTTTCAACTTTATCAAGGAATCCAGAACTGTATCTTTCGAATATATTTTCATTAATAGTAGAAAATCTTAGTTCATTATATTTTGAAAGAGCATACTGATAAATAAAATTTCTTCTTTCAGATAAGCGACTAGAAGTTAGGCTTATATTTGAAATTAAACTTGCTCGTTCATCTTTGTTTCCAACTGGCAGTAACACCCGTTGATTGGGATTTGCTGAAGATACAGAAATGTCTGGATCTCTTGCTGCGTCTATCCTTTGTTTATAAGCATCCAATAAGTTTTCAAATTCTAATATACTGTTTCGATAACCAAATGATTCAATTTCAGTTGTTCCAGCTTTTTTCTTTTGATATATTCTATTTGCTTTCGTCATTAATGACCAAGTCTCGGAGTCTATGCCATCAGGATTTGATGGATAACCACCAGCTTCATAAGAGAATATTTTTTGATATTCTATTTCATTTAATAATCTGGCAATTCTGCTAGTCTTTAGAGCGATATTAGTTAATGGAATTCTAGATAATTCTATGTCACCGAGAACTTCCTGGCATAAAGCGATTGCCTCTTTAATGTTTATATTTTCTTTAAAGTCAAAGTTTTCCATAATAATATTTAAATCGCTTGCGTATAACGAACTAGACTAACCGACGTAGGCTGGCCCTGAGTCCCGGAACTGGACGTTAGGGACTGGAACGACGCTTGCGTAAGCAAGAGGAGTGCCAGAAGCCTATGTGTCGCAGACCAAGCGAGGGCGAAGTCCCGAAGCGCAGCGGTTAATCGCTGTTATGCGCTGTCGAATTTTCCAAGTTTAAAGTCTTTTTTAATTTTATTGATTTCTCTTTTCGTATATGGCCTAGGTCTTTTACGTATTTGTAAATTTATAGAAGTTCCATGTATTTCATTAAAAAAATCTAAATGTGTTTTAGGAATGCCAGAATCTGGAGCTCTAATAGATAGAATATTGCTTTCAATTACTTTATCTATAAATATTTTATTGGTATCTATTAGGCTGTGATAAAAAAGATATCTAATTTCATGGACTGTAAGTTGAGATTCAATTAAACTATAATAAATATTTCTTTCTTCGACCTTCGATAATAATCTTATATGATCTAAAATGCTTATAAAAGTTTGCAAATAGCGGGATTTTTTAAGGAGTATAGTCTCTACTCCCACAAAGAGATTATATTTAAAAACCTTTATTAAATCTGCATTATCCTTAATATGATATGGTTGGTTTTCTCTTTGATTTTCTTCAAATTTACCATGTAAATATTTTAGTGCAGATACACCAGTTAAGGTGTTGTTGTTGGTTTTATCTAATACTGTTACTTGCTCTAGATTTGATTTATAATAATCTAGTATTTTGAAAAATATTTCTGTAAAGCTTTGTTTTCGTAATATCTCTTTTTGAGCTGCTATTTCAAGTCTAGTTAGGGAAAGTTCATCTCATTGCAATTCCAGCTCTTCTTTTTGCATGAATATTGTAATAATCATACCTGAAAATGCAAATACAGTGAATAGTGATGTAAGTACGCCAAAGCTGTCACCGATTTGTCCGGCCTTTTCCAAACTGTAATCATTAAACGGATTAGTTAATTTAATAGTTAGAATTGCAAAAATAGCATATAATGCTATTGCAAACAATAATATGAATAAAGAAAGTTTTACATTTTTCATGGTTTATTTTTTCGATAGCGCATAACGAACTAGCCTTAACGACGTAGGCTGACCCTGAGTCCCGAACGGGACGTTAGGGACTGGCACGTAGTTTGCGGATGCAAACGAGTGACAGAAAGCCTATGTGTCGCAGACCGAGCGAGGGCTTGTCCCGAAGCGAAGCGTTAAGGTGCTGTTATGCGACGTTCTACGTTTTATTAAAAATTTTAGAATTGATCGTAAATAATTTATTTAATATCTCGTGATCTATTAAGAATAATTTTGGAATAGGATGTTCAGGTTCCAGGTATTTAATATCTTCGGTTATAGATTTTGCAATTTTGAATTTTTCTAACATCGATACATTTTTTCTAGATTGGAAAATACGTTCAAATTCATTGATCTGTTTGCCTTCCAAAGGAAGTCTATTAATAGCATTTTTGATTATTTTATTGTATCTTTCTTCCAAGTTCTCTATATTTACTGAAATTTTAAGATCTAGATCTAGTAGTTCAATCCTTAATATATTTTCTAAAGCACCAAGATAGGAATATTCTACATGACCGATTATACATGATTTTTTATAAAATTCAAATAAATCATTACTTATTTGGTCCAGAGATCTTACATAAATTGAGAGTCGATTCTCATTTTGTATTTCTCTCGTTTCGTCAATTTGTAATGTATGCGATTTTATTAGGTATATAATTGTGATAAAAGTTAATATAGGATTTAAAATTCCTCCTATGTAATCTCCAAAAGATCCCCAGACGGCCTGTTCGTCCGAAATTCCATAGTTGAATTTTAAAATGTAAAGACCAAAAATGAGAATTATAGTAAAAATAGGAATGATAAGTATACGAAAATTTTTGTCTACATTCAGTTTATGTTTTATATTTTTCATATATTCTTTAAATTATTTAGTAGAATGTCGCATAACGAACTAGACTAACCGACGTAGGCTGGCCCTGAGTCCCGGACGGGACGTTAGGGACTGGAACGACGCTTGCGCAAGCAAGAGGAGTGCCAGAAGCCTATGTGTCGCAGACCAAGCGAGGGCGTAAGTCCCGAAGCGCAGCGGTTAGTTGCTGTTATGCGACGTTAGATTTTTTAGCATTGAGAGTGACAATTGAATTTGCAAGAAAATCATGTGGTGTTTTCTTCATTTTATTAAAAAGAATAAATAAAATTGAAAGAATATAGTAATAAGTTGAAAGATTAGGAATGAGTTCTTGTTTTTCTAATTCTTTAAAATAAGAAGAAAAATCGTAAGCTATTAATGTTTCAGAATTATCATTGTAATAACTAAACATCAAGTAAACATTAATAATGAAGATAACATAGATGAAAATATGCGGTATCTCTCTTAAAAATGAATCTCTTATATTTAAACTGTCTTGGTTTTTTCCAATTATTTTAATTTTAACGGCTAATTTTCCTAATGTTCCGCCATATTTGAATGTAAAGAAAATTCTATATCCGATGAAAATTACCGAATAGAAAATCGTTAACATAAAATAGTATTTTAATCCTAAACTCTGTGATTTGAGCATCGCATAAATCACTAGTGAAAGAAATGGTAGCATGACTATAAAATCTACTAAATGTGCTTTAATTCGTTTGCCTAATGATGCTAATTCTAAATCATCTGGTATATTTGCCTTTTCTATGTTCATCATATTTTTTATCCTTTTTTATTTTATTTATTCAATTTATTTAAATCTAATGTCGCATAACGAACTAGCCTTAACGACGTAGGCTGACCCTGAGTCCCGGACGGGACGTTAGGGACTGGCACGTAGTTTGCGAATGCAAACGAGTGACAGAAAGCCTATGTGCCGCAGGCCGAGCGAGGGCGAAGTCCCGAAGCGAAGCGTTAAGGCGCTGTTAGTCGCAGTGAAATATTTTACTTTTATTCAATTTCCTTTAGATATTCGATTTTTTTCGATATTTTGGGAACTAAAGATTCTAAATCCAAATGTAATTTATTTTCGTTTTGAATAGGTAAGGAAAATCTTGCTTTGGAATGATAAAGTATAAATTTAATCGTATCAAATATAAAGAAAAAAGGTATAGTAATCATGTTGTAAATATCTAGAATTTCATCTTCATTGTATTGATTATTTGATTTTATTAAGAAATCGTTTGCTCCTGGATTTCCATGTACAAACATTGAAGACTCCCAATAATCTCTAGTTATAATTTCGAAATGATCATGAATTTGGCTGTATTCTTTGAAAAGATAAGTAAGTTTCTTTATTATATTTTTAATTGAAAAATTTTGAATTTCATCGTTTAGGTCTTTTTTTGTTTTGAATTCTATTTCAGGGAAAGAGCTTTTTACAAGTTCCCATTCATTTAATTTATCCATACCTTTTAATGATCGATGTAAATTTTTCATTTTTATATCGTTAATAAATTCTTCTATTTTTCCATATAAATGGTAGTCGAATGATAGATTTTTATTTTTATCAAAGTTAGATAAGAGGTATTGAGACTTTAAATAGTGCTCAATTAGGCTTCTGTAGATGATCTTTGCAGAATAGTAATTTTTGTCCCTAAGAAGTTGAATTAAATTCAAATACATTATTGAACATTTTGAAATTAGAAAAAAAGAGTCTTTTGGTTCAGTTATTAAATTTGTATTAAGGAAAAAGGAGTGAATTATATTTAAGTCATTAGAAATATTTATGCTAAAGTTTTTATGGTGCTCTCGGAAAATATCGACAAGTTTTTCAACGGTTTCATGTTTAAAGGTGGTGTCCATTTTTTTGAATTATTTTATTTCATTGCGACTAACGAACTAGGCTAACCGACGTAGGCTGACCCTGAGTCCCAACGGGACGTTAGGGACTGGCACGGAGCTTGCGCATGCAAGCGAGTGACAGAAAGCCTATGTGTCGCAGACCAAGCGAGGGCGTAGTCCCGAAGCGCAGCGGTTAGTCGCTGTTAGCCGAAGTTGTCTTTGTCTAGATATAAACTAATGCAATTGAAAAGGCTTATTCTGTTATATAATTTATAGTTTTTATATATTGAACCTGGGTAGAATGATCTAAAATATAATTTATCCGAATACGCTGTTCGATCCCGAGGGATCATTGGTACATACAACGCGGAAATTCTACCGAAGAAATTTTGAATTAGTTTGCTTGCAGCCATTGTATTATTTGCATTAATATCTTGTTCATATATGCTAAGGACTCTTAAAATCAGTGTACTGAGTTTTAAGGCTAACTCATGCTCTGCCTCTTCGATTATTTCGATAAAACGTCCATTGGAAATTTTTGAGATTTCTCTCATGGTAGTTGTTGAATCGATTATTGAACTTTCACCATCTTCTAGCTTTATGTAATCTGATTGATTGAAGGTTATATATTCTTCTAAAATTGCACCATACTTTTGATGTTGAATATGATTTGGAGAATTTTGTAAATTTGGATCTATTATAGATTTACGTCGATAACCTTTGGGGAATAGATAGGTTACATCTCCGACTAATGATGATAAATCATTCACAAATGATTTTGCAATGGGAATTTTAAATTGAGATGTTTTCCGCTCAAATTGATCTAATGAATTTAGTGTCCATGTTTGAATTTTTTCCCAGTAAATAGCATAAATAATTGGTGAATTTAATGTTTTAGAGTATTCTGTAGTTAACTCAGTTTGGTTGATTTTGATATTTTTTAATGTTTCTTTTTCTTTTAGTACGGTTTTCACATCGATCAATAATGGTAGGTATTTTTGGTTAGTAGATTTATAGATTAGAATAGAATCTGGAACTTGGAATTTTTGTTTACTGGATTCTGGATATTGTGTTTCGTCTAGGCTATGTATTAAATGAGTCCAGGGTAATGCTGAATAAATATATTTAAAGATGTCTTCATGCTTGAAGCTTTCCATAATCCTATCGATTCGGCTCCGAAGTTCATCACTAATACTATTTTTGATATTTTCAATTGCACTTTCTGTCGCATCTGGACTTTGCAACATTTGATATAGAAGTCTTGCTTTTTCAAAATCGTTCATTTTTTTCCTCTTAGAAATTTGACAATTTCGGCTAACGAACTAGCCTTAACGACGTAGGCTGACCCTGAGTCCCGGAACGGGACGTTAGGGACTGGCACGTAGTTTGCGAAAGCAAACGAGTGACAGAAAGCCTATGTGTCGCAGACCGAGCGAGGGCGACGTCCCGAAGCGAAGCGTTAAGGTGCTGTTATGCGAAGTAAAACTGGTATTCAATTTAATTTATTATTAATACTTAGTAGAGCTTTATATTTATTAGCAATCATAAGCATAATCTCTTCATTTGTAATTGAATTGAATTTTTTCTGATTTGAATAGGGAATTGTATCAAGAAAAGATGAAAAATCTGAATTACATTCCGAACTTTCATTCCAAGTCAGATTTTTAGAAGAAATACAATCATGTCTTGATTTACATGCATAATCTAGGGAATTTTCGTCTATAGGACAAGTATTGTAAATTGTTAAATTTGGTTTATTTCTGCAATAGCATCCATAATTAATATTTGAAAAAGTATAACTCCATTCTTCTTCAAATTCCTTTTTAAACTTAATATTTTTTAATTCTGTTTTTATTTTTTCTATTAGAATTTGATATTCATCACAAAATATGGGATCATCGAAACAGATTTTTATAAGATCTTCATTGTTATTTATTTTGTTTTTACGATTTTCTTCAAATTCTTTTATTTCTTTTTCTTGAGATTTCTTTTTTTTAATTTTTAATGTTAATTTCTCGTGTTCTTTTCTCTCGATTTCTTTTATCTTTTCATCTTCTCTAAAGTTTGGGTTCACTAGGTAAACAATCCAATAGAAAAATTGACCGATTGCTTCTAATAAACTTAATGGATTCATTTTTTTAGATTAATTTTGTTTTATTTCGCATAACGAACTAGGGGAGACGACGTTCCCTGACCCTGAGTCCCGGAAACGGGACGTTAGGGACTGGCACGTAGCTTGCGTATGCGAGCGAGTGACAGAAAGGGAATGTGGCGTAGCCCGAACGAGGCCGTGAGTGCCGAAGTGAAGCGTTTCCCCGCTGTTATGCGAAGGCTTTAAGGACAACTTATAGCGTTTTAAATGCTTTTTCTTTGTCTATATTGAATTTTTGAAATAAATCAATATTTTTCATGTAGTCTGAATAGTATTGAAATAGCTGTATATTGCTTTTCGGAAATTTTAAATCTCTGAAGATTTCAAAATATTTTCTAACAAATGGATTGTTTATCTTTGGATTTACTTCTGAATTATTAAAAACAGCTGGATCTATAATTGTAATAGATTCCAATCTATTTCCTTTTCGTATCTGTCGAAATAACCAATCGGAGTAAAAATCTGTCGGAGGTAGGCTATAACCCCAAATAATTAAATGGTTTGTAATTTCAATATCTCTTGCAGCAATATTCCAGATTTTTCTTATTACAGGAAATAGATTATAACTTTTATTTAACACAGGAGGGATAATCATGACTGAGATTTGTTCATGACACTCACCACATTTATAAGGCGAATTCATTTCCGGTGTATTTAAAATAAATATTTTATTGGAAATTTTGCAATGAGTATTTCTACAGCAATACCAATCAATTGACCCATGCATTTTCAAAAGATTACCTTTTAAATCATAATTATTATATAAGTTATATGGACTTTTGAAAAGGTATTCTTCATTTGGATCGCGTTCGTAATCAGCCGTAAATTCTTCAATATACCTTTGGTGTTGAGAAAGGTTTTTTTCCTTTAGGATTTTATCTAATAGTGTGTCCCAATTGAAAGTAATAATTGAATCTTTTTCATTTAGTTGAGTAGAAAAATGTGAATATTCTAAATCAATATTTACCTTATCCTGACATTTCCCTATAACCGTTGAAATTAGGTCTACGAGATTGTTTCTGATTTGATTAAATTCTGGCCTAGAGGTTTTTTCTATGTCTATTTGCAATAGAGTTAATAGTTTTTCGATATCAATTTTATTGCTTTTATTATCAATACTTTTGCCAAAGTTATTGTTAACATATTCCTTTATCCTTTCAATATTTTCATTTTTCTGTAATCCTAATTCTTTCAATTTCTCAAAGAAATTTAAAATTGACGGAAGTTTACCTTCACTTGCCGAAATGGAGCTTCCCGCACCTAATATAAAAGTTTTTTTATTTTCCATTATCATTTTTTAAAGCTTTCGCATAACGTAACTAGCTTGCCGAAGTTCCCCGGAGCTGAGCCTACGGAGTAGGCGTTAGCGTCGGCGCGTATCTTGCGTAGGCAAGAAACGTGACGGAGGGGAATTTGGCGGAGCCTGGAGGGAGGGCTTGTCCCTCCCGGAACGGCAAGCGGAAGTTATACGAAGTCGCAAAGTAATCGATTAAAGAAAGACAGAAGGAGAAACTTTGAATTTACCTGCAAGCGCTTTGATTTGTCGTACATTCAATTCTCTTTTTCCATTTAAGATTTCAGAAACAACACCTTGGCTACCCAAAATATTCATATCTTTTTGAGTTAAATTGTTTTCTTGCATAAGAAACTTTAAGACTTCGACAGGTTCAGAATTTGGCTGAATAAAATGATCATTTTCATATTCTTCAATTAAATTACCAATAGTTTCAAGGAGAGGAGCTAATTGGTGTTTTTCATCATTTCCCACTTCATCGATGAGTTCATCAAGAATCTTAACTAATTTTTTATATTGTCTATCAGTGTGAGGAACAGAGAGAATATCTTTAACATCATGCCAAACATTCTTAACTTTTTCAATTTCTAGAATCATAGATTTTCCCTTTTCCATTTACCTTTGTCATATTCAGAATGAGTTAAAATGTTCCTTACAAAAACCTTTTGCCTATTGAAATGAATTGCCGCTATCAAACGAAAGTGATTTCCACTAATGTTAAAAACAGTGAATTTACCCACCTGGTCTACGGAATTGAATACTTCCTTTAATTCATTAAAGTTTTTAATATTTGTATTTTTAACGATCTTAAACCAGCTTTTTAACGAAGATTCAGCATTAGGGTGTTTCACAATGAAATCATCTAATTTCTTCCAGCTGATTATATGCACTTATGCAAATAAGTATCTCAAAATGAGATATGTCAAATTTTTTTTTAATTATTTCAATATTTTCTCATGTCCTGAGGCATTCATTTTGCGATTTCGTATAACGAACTAGGGGAGACGACGTTCCTCGTAGCTGAGCCTCGCAGAGGCGTTAGCGTCGGCGCGTCTTCTTGCGGAGCGAGAAGCGTGACGGAGAGGAATGTGGCGTAGCCCAAGCGAGGCCTTGTGCCGAAGCGCAGCGTTTCCCCGCTGTTATGCGAAGTGGTTATTTTAAAACGAATTTGTTTGATTTGCAATTAAAAAACGCAGTCTCTTTGTAATCTTCATTTTGAAAGAACGTTACTTCGATTTTTGAGAGACATTTTTCTTTTAATTCGATTTTCGCATTTCCGATTAATCCAATTTCTTGAGTGTATTTGATATCTCCATTTTTATCAGAAAGAAAAATAGAAATAGATTCAGTATCGCAACAACCACCTTTAAGGATTACATCTGTAAAACCGTCATTATTGATATCAATTCTTGTAGATTTTTGAAATTTTGCACTATAATCAAGAAATGGTTTCCAAATATTATTTTCTAAAATCCAAATATCATCAGTTTTGCTTATGTCAGAAAGTTCATCGATACCTTGTGATGGTTTGTTTAGGATAGCAAATTTATCTTGATTATATACAACAGAAATGTCATTTTTAAGATTTTCAATTATCGCATTAGCTGAGTCAATATTGTATTGTATATCATTCTTGACATAGTAATCTTTCTTAGATTGCCAAAAATTTGAATAATAATTGAAAGCATTTTGCAAAAGAATCTCTTTAGAGTTTCCTTCAACTAATGTTGTATTTTTTAAAATATCTACTTCTTCCTTATCTTTTTCAATAAGCTCTGGCGATATGTCAAATATAGTTATTAATTGATAGTCCGGTTTTATATCATTTTCAGGTTTTTTTTTGCAAGATAGACAAACTAGAATAGTTAGTAAAGTGATAAGCTTCTTCATTTTTTTTTCCTTAAAGTAAATTTGTAACCATTTCGCATAACGTAACTAGCTACCCGAAGTTCCTCGGAGCTGAGCCTCTGGAAGAGGCGTTAGCGTCGGCGCGGAACTTGCGGAGGCAAGAGACGTGCCGGAGAGGAATTTGCCGAAGGCCGAGCGAGGGTGAAGACCCGAAGCGAAGTGGGTAGCGGCAGTTATGCGCCGTAAAATTAAGCAAGTAAGTCAACTCTTCCTGCTGATTGTACAATAATTGGAGTGTTATGGTTGATCAGGTAAGCTCTTTGCTTGATATCTTGAGATAGCTGGTCAAGTTGGATGTAAACTAACTCACGCATGGTGTTTTTGTATTGGTTCGGCAATCCATTACTGCTTGAATTAATTGCTTCTAAAGTTTTTTGAGATTCCTTTATTATTTCCAAATTTTTTAACATTTCATCCTTTTTAGCATTGGAAATTTGGCTTTTCATTAATTCGTTTTCAAGTTTTCTTTTCTCTCCATCAAGGAAATATTTGAATAATTCGCCTGCACCTTCAATTATGAGTTCCCAAGGACTGTTGTGTGATAAGGATTTTAAATCAAATTGAATATTTCCTTTTTTTACTTTTTTGATAAGGTCAACATTTAGTATTTTAAAAGTTTGAGTCGATGGAATAAAGTTACCAAATACAGGTCGTTGTATTATGTTTATCTTTTTAAGAAAGAATTTTGCTATCTCAGTTTGATTTTTATTTTCTTTTTTGATATTTTTTTGAAAGAAGAAAGAGTCTGTATTGAAAGCTAATTTTTTTTCTTTGATATATTTAATCATACTTTCGCGTTTTTTCTTCGATTTTGTAATTATTGAATGTTCCAAGAATTTATTGGTCGTTTTTTCGAAAGAATTGGTAACAAATTCTAAATAATTGTTCCAAAACCATTCTCTTCTAAATCCGAATTCTCTAGCAATTGTAGAGTTATCATACAAGTAATTCAAAATTTGATAACCATATTTTAGTTTAAGTATTTTTTCATTCGGTTGTAAAGTAATTGGTAGTCCAATATTTAGTAGGGAGTAGATTGATTTCTCTTCTATTTGGATATCTTTTAAAAAACTATATGTAAAGTCATACTTAAATGATTCTGAAAGGATGAATATATTTTCAAGTTCAATTCCTTTTGCAACTAGTTTGTTTATTTCATTTAAAACCTCAGATTTATAATGATATGATGCTAGTCTTGACAAATAATTTGTGACTTCAGCACTTCTGATTATCTTATCTTTGGTTGTGATTAGTATTCGTGTTGGATTTCTATTTTTATTCATAATATTTTTTTATGGCGCATAACGTAAACAGCTACCCGAAGTTCCTCGGAGCTGAGCCTCTGGAAGAGGCGTTAGCGTCGGCGCGAATCTTGCGGAGGCAAGAGGCGTGCCGGAGAGGAATTTGCCGAAGGCCGAGCGAGGGCGCAGTCCCGAAGCGAAGCGGGCAGCGGATGTTATGCGTAGTTGCAATTGATTTGAATTGTATTGTTTTATCTGTTATGGTTTTTTCTTATTATTGGACAATTTATTTTAGTATGAGTTTTGTCCAGGATGTCATAGTCGAAGTTAACATCATTCCCCCATCCATTTTCTGAATAGCCCGAAGCTGAATACTTATAATCTTTGGCATTGTTTATTTTCCAAACATATCCATCCGTTGCAACTACACAATCTCCTGTGTTAAATTTTGAGCAGGTGAGTAGAAATAGTAAGTTAAGAACAAAAAGAATTGTTAATTTTATTTTTGATTCGGTTTTATACATAGTTGATTTTCTAATTCCTTTTTATTGTAATATTTAGATCTGAATATCCATTCAGTAAAGATATTAGTTTTTGTCTAAGTTCAATTTGCTCATTTTCTTGATCATAATATGCTTTTGGAATATATGAAGTTGATTTTAAGTATGATTTTTCAAACGTTATACCTATGGAAATACCCATGGTATAAAGTAATTCTGTGAAATAATCGTTTCTTCTACTTCCCCAAGAAGTATCTTTTTCATCATAAGAATTTAGGTGGGCTAGATAAAGTTTCCACGATTCGATTACTGCTTTTTCTCTCGTATTGTTGTTGTTAAATTCAACATCGATGGTGTTTAAAGCTTCAACGTGAGCAACTGCTAAAGTATTTGCTCTTGTAGTCATAAGATTTTTGAATATTGCCAATTTTCTTTCGTAAGCTTTTTTTTTCTCATTTATTTTTTCAGTCAGTCTGACAGCAACTATAGGACCTATAAAAACTGCTATTATCATTATTAGGTCGGTAAATTTTATTGTATAATCTATATTTGGCATTATTTTATTTCCTTATTTCTCAGTGAATTTTTTGCAATTACGCATAACGTAACTAGCTAGCCGACGTAGGCTGGCCCTGAGCCTCGCAGAGGCGTTAGGGATTGGCACGACGCTTGCGTAGGCAAGAGGAGTGACAAAAGCCTATGTGCCGGAGGCCGAGCGAGGGCTTGACCCGAAGCGAAGTGGCTAGCGGCAGTTATGCGACGTTGAAATACTTAAGTAGAATTTTACTCGTCAGCAAACAAGAGCAAGCCCGCTTATTCAAATTGACTATTTTTAGTCTATCTCTTAAAAAAGCCTTCTGAAGAGTTCCCTAAACAAACCGAAGTAATAAGTAAACACCTCGAGTGCGCGTATATTTAATTAAAAAATATAAGTCGATAGTCAACCCTAGGTAAGCGCGCATTCTAAAACTATCGGAAAAGAAAAATAACCAAAAGAAAAAAATGGCGCGGGCGAATTTTAGAAAGCATTTCCAATGTTCGCATAACGAACTAGGCTAGCCGACGTAGGCTGACCCTGAGTCCCGGAACGGGACGTTAGGGACTGGCCACGACACTTGCGTAGGCAAGGGGAGTGCCAGAAGCCTATGTGTCGCAGACCAAGCGAGGGCGCCAGTCCCGAAGCGCAGCGGTTAGGTGCTGTTATGCGCAGTAATTTCTTTAATAGAATCAAATTGCCAATCCCGCTGATAGATAAAATTGCTGATAAATGGAATTCCTTAATGATCTATCATTAAAAATGTTATCAAAAAGATAAGTTTCGAGCATATATGGTAAGTTACTACTGTAGTAATCAGGATTGTAAGTAAAATGTTGGTTAATTTTACCAGCTTCAATGTATCCACGTTGATATTCGAAAGCAATCAAAATGGAGCTACTTACTTCATGCCTAAATCCAATTCCGAGAGAACTGAAGAGTCTATCATCGAAGATTGTTTTCATTGAAAATGGTTGGGGAGTAATATTGTTAGCTCGAATGATTGCAAAATTATTTCTTTCGACTGAAAATCCTTTTTCAATTCCAATGTTGAAACTAGTATAAAAGAATTTCCAAAAGAAATAATGTAAATTCAAAGTAAAAGTTTCAGAATTTTTTGAAGTAGAAAATTGGTATAATCTAGTTGTAGAATAAGAGCTAGTAGGAATAGATTCTAAACTTTTTTCACTATTTTTTCCAATTCCATAAGTTACTCCAAGGTAGAGATTATTAGTAAATCCGTATAGAAATTGTAAATTAACGGAACTTTCTATTTCTCTTGATGGTTTATCAAAAGTAGTGTTAATAATCCAAGGGGAAATGAGGAAGTGATATTTTTTTCTTTCAACATCATTTGGAAATACTGGCGAGGCAAATAAGAGAACAATTGGTAAAGCAAGTAATCTAATTTTTTTAATCATTATATTTTTTTGAAATTATTGCGCATAACGAACTAGGCTACTCGACGTTTCCCGACCCTGAGTCCCAGCGGGACGTTAGGGACTGGCATGAAGCTTGCGTAAGCAAGGCGAATGCCAGAAGGGAAATGTGCCGCAGGCCAAGCGAGGCCGGTAGTGCCGAAGCGCAGTGAGTAGCTGCTGTTATGCGAAGTTGCAGGTTGTTAAAATGAGATTCCCGCTGCTATATCAGCATATGCTTCTGTATTCCTTCCAATTCCACTATTTGAATTTTTTATAATAGGTAAGTTTAAAAGATAATTGCTCAATATATTCGATTCTGCTGAATTTGTTGTCATAAATGTTTCTATGTTTAATTCGGTTTTATTTTTTTGGAGAAACATGGGTCCGCCAGTAATAGAGAAAAAGAGACCATTTTCTAAAGTAACTTTAAGTCCAATACCAGGAGAGATATAGTAGGTATTTAATTGTTTTAATTCAACTGAAGCATAACTAAAGCCTGAACCAATTACGTTACTATCAAAGATTGAACTTAAATTTATACCGTAACTTGTTGAGGGCAGATATCCTATAGTAGCATTAACGAAAAAAATAGAGTTAAATAAATAGTAATTCATGAAAATTTTTGCAGAATCCTGAAATGCCTTGTCGAATTCCTGAAAATTATATATAGATTGATTTGTGGGCAAAAACTTTTGATCATAATTATACTTGTATTTAGAGTTTATAAATATAAATCCTAATTCGGTATTCCCACTAAAATTGTATGAAATTCCTAGATATGGTGCGTAGTAATAATTTGAGATACTATTAACTCCTGAAATAATTGAAATAGGTTTCTTACGTCTGTATTCAAGCTGTTCCTCATTAAATGATTTTGCATTTATTGAGAAATTTGAAAAAATCAATAATAGAAATATTGTGACTTTTAATTTTGTCATTTTTTGATCCTAAATTATATATTCTGCAATTTCGCATAACGAACTAGGGGAGACGACGTTCCTCGTAGCTGAGCCTCGCAGAGGCGTTAGCGTCGGCGCGTCTTCTTGCGGAGCTAGAAGCGTGACGGAGAGGAATGTGCCGCAGGCCAAGCGAGGCCGTAAGTGCCGAAGCGCAGCGTTTCCCCGCTGTTATACGATGTAGCTTATCGCCTAGGAATTTCTGAGATTATACATTCGGCGGAATAATCTTTTTTTAATAGAAATTTTTCTAAAGACAGTTTTGCAAGTTGGGCATCAGCTTTGTTCTCAACAAATATTCTTTTGATACTCTTTTTATCAAATTTGAAGTTTTTAAATGGGACAACAAATCCATTATTTTTACGAAAGGAATAATTCTTTTCAATATCAAACGTGTCAGCGTAAGTGAGTCTAAATTCATCTTCTTCAAAATATTTCGGGTGTTTAAAATTTTGAGTTAATAAAGAAAGCGTAAGTATTAATTCTTTCCTAAAAACATCATCATCTTCTTTGGTATATTTCCCCTCCAATATTAACTTTGTTGATGATTTAAATACTTCGGAGATGAGATTTTTTTGGATTTGTTTATCGTATTCTATATGCCAAACATAGTATTCTACCGGTAGGCTTTTAAAAAATAGCAACGGATCAATTTCTAGGCAATAGTTTATTTCTTTTCCACCATAAGCTCTCCATTGACTTAGCTTGTCTACTGAAGTTGAAAAACAAGCGACTAATCTTATTTCTTGTTTTATTTTTTCCTTTAAGAAGTAGATGAATGAAGAAAGATTATGAGATTTATATGTATCTTTATCTTCTTCTTCAATTATTTCATTTATAAGATTTATTACATATTCCCCTGAGTCGGACGGATCATTCATAAATCGAACGTCGGATAACCAAAATTCATTTGAATCTAAAATACCGAATAATCCATCTAAATTTGTATAATGATAAATATGTTCTTTAAGTTTAGTATTAAATCGAAGTTGATTATATGCTTCATTTGTTTTTAATTCTTCAAATAATTTCATAATTTTTTAAGCTATGTCGTATAACGAACTAGACTAACCGACGTAGGCTGGCCCTGAGTCCCGAAACGGGACGTTAGGGACTGGAACGACGCTTGCGTAAGCAAGAGGAGTGCCAGAAGCCTATGTGTCGTAGACCGAACGAGGGCGCCAGTCCCGAAGTGAAGCGGTTAGTCGCTGTTAAGCGCAGTTTTTTTTTTATAGTTCTTTAATATTTAGGCTTTTTGCATTTTCCCAAAGTTTCATAATTTCATCATTTTTCTCTTTATCACAAAACTCTTCAAAACTTATCATATTGCTTTCAAAATTAATTATAAGAATGCTTTCTCGTTTAAATTTTTTTGGGATAATTTCAATAGAATTCTCTGGACTAAGATTATCTGGTGGATTCTCAAAATTGCATTCAGGATAGCTCACCCGACTAAAAATTTTTTGATTTAGAAATCTATTTTCAACTTTCGGATATGCGTAGGCAGCTACTACAGAGTAATAGCAAAGTGGTGATTTGTTAATTGGATGAAATTTTAAGTAGTTAGGCTTGTTGTTTAATATGAAATTTAGATTGTAACCTGAATCAATAAAGTCTCCTTCGGTATCGTCCCAACTAGAAATAAAGAGATTGTTAAATTCGTTATAAATCCCAAATATTTTTTCATTTTTTCTAACAGATGTATAATATTTATTTTTAACTTCTGCTATTAGGTAATTATTTGATTTAGAATTTATAAATTCCGAATATACGGCATTTTCTATGTTTATGGTTTTAATTTTTTCTTTATTTTTCAGTAAGTTAGAGGATTTAAGGTTTTCTATAACATATTCTGAATTTGGGCATAGTTTTTGTTCTACTGCGCTTTGTTCAAAGCTAAGATACGCATCGAATAAGTATCCGACGTTATTTAGATACTTTGCTTTTATCCAGTTTCCACTTTTATTATTTATCTGGTCGGGTGTAGTTGGAGAGTCAATTATACTAATTTTTGAATTATTTGGAATTAAAAGTATCTTATTTGAATTTTTGGTTGGCTTTTCTCGAAGAATTAATCCACCGTCTGCATTTACATATGCAGTTTTGTTTTCTTTTAAACTACAGTTTGTTTGTAAAACAAAAAGAAATAGAGGAAATAAAGAATAAGCAAATTTATTCATAGTTAATTTGATATGATTTTACAAAAATTGCGCTTAACGAACTAGGCTAATCGACGTAGGCTGACCCTGAGTCCCGGAAACGGGACGTTAGGGACTGGAACGACGCTTGCGTAAGCAAGAGGAGTGCCAGAAGCCTATGTGTCGCAGACCGAGCGAGGCCGCAAGTGCCGAAGCGAAGCGATTCGCCGCTGTTATGCGCCGTCACCAGAATCATAAAACCTTTTATCTCGTAGGGAAATTTTAATCTGATCAGAAAAATAATCATCAAATTCCTGAAAGTGCAATTTGTAAAAATAATTAATTTTTCTTTCCTTAGTTTCCCCATCTTCTAGTTTTAAAAGCTCTTTATGTTCAGAATCTAAGCCCATCGAGATAACGAAAAGTTTAACTCTTTCAACTGATGTTAGATTTTTAATAACATTTTTATCAATTAATCTAATTATGTAAATTGCATTTGCAACTAAAGAAGAGATATCTTTTAATGAAGGGCTGTTTTCCTCAAAATTCTTGATAGTTTTTTCAATGTCTAGATCGGAATGATTTTCGGAAATTAGGTTCTTCGATTCAACTAAAATTTTGAATTCATCTTTTGTTAAAGTTGCTTGAGATTCAAAATGAACAATTCTATTTCTCCAATGAACAATAAGTAACATTAATATTTTACGATAGCCAATTTCTTGGGGATATACATGTTCATTAAAAAAGTTTACACGTCTAACATTTTCTTGTAAGGCTGAATATTTTAAAAGCAAGTCTTCTGAGAATATTACAGATTTAACGGACTCTAAGTAATGATATATAGATTCAGCTAAGAAGATAAATGTAGATCTAACTGCAAACCGGCGTGATTTTTTTGCAGATAATAATGGATCAATAGTATTCCATGTTATGGAGAGCTTTTCCGGTTTTTTGGCAAGACCTTCTCCTACATAGCTTAATCCGACACAAATAGTATTTAAGCTGTGAATGGAATCTCCAAGATTATTTAGAAATTTTTTAAGATGATTTGTTTCCATAAAGGTACGATACCATTGGGATTCGAACCCACGTTTTCAGCTTTAAATTTTTATTTAATCGACTGATGTCTTAACCGCTAGACGAAAGTATCATTTCTGGTTATGGCGCATAACGAACTAGTGGAGACGACGTTCCCTGACCCTGAGTCCCGAACGGGACGTTAGGGACTGGCACGGAGTTTGCGGATGCAAACGAGTGACAGAAAGGGAATGTGGCGTAGCCCAAGCGAGGCCGTAAGTGCCGAAGCGCAGCGTTTCCACGCTGTTATACGATGGTCGAATAGTAGTAAATCTAATCTTCAGCGAAATAATTTGCACATTTTCCGCCTTTATGGTTTTCGATTGGTATATATAGTTCGTTGT
>NZ_AOGW02000002.1 GCF_000332495.1 Leptospira terpstrae serovar Hualin str. LT 11-33 = ATCC 700639
ATATCATTGGGTCCGAGTGCATGCGAGAATGGTTGTTCGATGGATTGTTTACGGATCCTTCTTTTGGGAGGTTTGATAAGGTTGTTTTGTTTGAGAATACGACCTACAGTACTTGGATGTGGCCATTTTCTAATCATATGAAACCGAGCTGAGAGTGATGCTAGGAGTTTTCTTGCTCCCCACCTGGGATGGTCTTTTCTCTCTTGTAAAATTAGTTCAATGATTTTCTTTCGAGTTTGGTGTGGATGGTATTTCGGTCTTCGGCTTTTGTCTTTTAACCCATCGATCCCATATAGTTTGTATTGCTTTAAATATTTATACCCCGTCACTCTACTGATATTGAATTCATGACAAAGGTCAGTGAGAGACCACCCACCACGTTTCCAAGCGACAACAAATTTCATTCTTTCTTCAAACACGTTTGTCTCCTTCCAAGCCATGACACACTCCTGGTGTGTACATCGTGTTCTGAATCGAAGAATTAAATTCTTGTTTGTAAAGGATGTTGTGAGATCAATTTGTAAGGGATGAAACTAGTACAGACCCACCGTTGCTTTATGTTTGGTTCCATCCCAAAGCAAAACTAAGGTTAGAACTTCATAAACAATTTGAACTTCTAGTTTGGATCATATTAGTCTATATTTCGGGATCCATTGCATTTAGCGACGAGTGGCCCTTACTTTTTTTACCCATTCCCTTTGTGATTGTCACAAGCATTCGATTTCGACAATTTGGTGCCACTCTGGCCACAGTAGTCCTCGCCTTTACCGCTGTTACGCTGACCATTGAAGGAAAAGGTGTTTTTGCAAGACGTGATGCGAGTGGACTTTCTATCAATGATTCTCTTATCTTCTTAGATGCCTTTTTATTTTGTATCAGTGGAATTGCTTACTTTTTAGTGACTGCGACTAGAGAAAGAGAAAGAGCACAACTTGCCTCTTTAAAATCCTTACAGTTCTTAAATGAACTCAAAGAAAAAGCCAATGAAGAATTAGAACAAAAGGTTTTGGAAAGAACTGCAGTCATCGAAGAACAAAGAGCGGAAATCGAAAAACAATTGGATATGGCCAAACGAATCCAAGAGTCTCTTTTTCCTCAAAAGGAAGTTTCTCCCGAAGGTGTAGAAATTCTATTTAAAAACATACCTATGATGAAAGTAGGTGGTGATTTGTATGACATAGTTTGGAAACCCGAAAAACTCGAGTTAGGTGTCTTTATTTGTGATGTTTCAGGTCATGGAATTCCCGCGGCCCTTCTCAGTGCCCTGGTCAAAACCTCCCTTGACAAATGGAAAGAAGACCCTTCCGACTTAAAAGAAAATTTAGAATCCATTCGGAACCAAATCATTCCGAACCTTCGCGAACATTTTGTGACTGCCAGTTTACTCCTTCTGCATACTGATACGGGAGCACTTACTTTTGCAAGGGCTGGACATTTCCCACTCTTTATCATACGCAAGTCAGGTGCCCTTGTCAGTTTAAAACCTATGGGAAGGATCATCACACCGATTTTTCCCATCCTTGCAGAAGAAGAAAAATTCCAATTGGAAACAGGCGATTTGATTGTGATGTTAACCGATGGGTTAACCGAAGCGAGGGCTCCCGAATCTTTTCAAATGTTTGGAGAAGAACGGCTTTTGCATTTAATTCGGGACATGAGAAACCTTCCTTTAAAAGAAATTCGTGACCAAGTCTTTCAATCTGTCATCCAACTATCAGGAGGAATTGCTGCCATCCAGGATGATTTGACCTTTGGTCTCATTCGTTATACGGGTGTTTGACAAAAGAAACAAATTCAAAATCTCACTCTGTCTCCAAAGTTTGTTTGGGTAATTCCAAATAAATCTCATCAATTGCTTCTTGAAATCCATATAAATACATTGTAGTATATACGCTTGGTTCGTTGAATAAATTTCCATAATCTCGCATTTGGAATAAAAAAGGAAAGGGAAGATACCAGGGACTCAAATAACGAGTTCCGGAATGATGACTTACTTTTTCAGATACCAAACTATTTTTATGGTATAATTTCACCGTAACATCCAACGTTATGTTTTGTTTGCAAGGAATGATACAGAAAGTAATCATTTGCAATAATTGTGTGATATTACCTTGGTCCCAATTACTTCTGGGTCGTCCTGCCGAAACAAAGAATACAAAATCAGTTTTAATATTTGTCAGTTGGAATTCTTTATCATCGATATTGTGTATGGAAATTTCTTTCCATTGATAACGATTCTTACCAATCTCTTCTTGTTTTTTTGCAAAGTATTTTGCGGGAGAATCTCCTAATAGAGGGTGAGATTCCACTAAACCTAGGTTACTTGGTCGAAAATACATTCTATTTTGATTCAGAATAGTTACGGTATCGCTGATTTTCCCTTTCTTCGAATCTTTGGGAAATTTTTTAAGTCTACGATCTAAATTGGCAAAAGAACAGTGAGAATAAAAAATGATAAAACAAAAATAGATATACTTCACAGATGAATTTTACCTTGGGCTGGTTCTAAAAATTCTTCCATACAAGGAAGTAGTATCTCTTTCATTTCCTTTTCATTCATGGGACCTAAGTCCCCACCTCTTGGAATGATCGATTTTTCATAATCCGCATAGTTGACATTCGAAACCATTTCTATGATTTCTATTGCATTTTGGTTTATTTGGCGAAAGTAGGCACCACAAGAGATAAATGACCCGATGGGAGTATATACCTTTCGATAAAACAAAATCTTATATGCATTCGAATAGGGAGAATAACTTCGCAGTCGATTTGGGAATTGTTGCTTTTTAGTTTCCATCCACTTATGGATGTCCATCCCTTCAGGAAGAGTCACAGGATTTTTCGGATACACTCGCCGCTCCGGTGGCAAGAGGCTCGCACATCCTACCAAAAGAAAAGTGGAGAGAATCCATTGTCCAAGTTTATCCCCTCCCATTGCTCGGACGGCCTATGTTATGGTTTCGATCGGATGGACCATGTTGTGAATTATGACCGCCGCCTTGGTGGGGAGAGTGAAAACTGGGACCTCCTCCTGGATGAGAATTGCCATTCCTCGGGTGGTGGTAATTACCTCCTCCATTGTGGTTAGGAGAATGGTGAAAGTCCCTTCCTCGTCCTTCATGACCACCGCGAGCTAAATACTCACCGGAATCACTAGTTTCGACACAGCCACCTGCGAAAACGGCAAGACCACTCACCAAAAATAAAGAACAAACAAACCTAACAAGCCTTTGTCGGTTTAGCTTTTCAACGGATTCAAAATTGATTCTGTTCATCATGCCTCCATTATAGGAGCCAGGAACCCATTCTCCAATGGAGGGTTTCCGCATTTGCGGGTAACACCTATGCCGATGTTTTTTGTTCGAACCAAATATCTTTCCAAAGGAAAAAAATATTATGTCGCTATGCGCCCTTGATGCGGAGGAGGCGTTAGCCGTCCGAAGGACCGAAGCGAACGCGAAGTCCGGAGCAAGCAAGGAAAGGCGCCCTAATTCGTTCTTGTTTCCCTCCTTATAGTTAAAAATGATGGAAAAATAAGTTAAATTTTCCGCAGGAAGTGTGCCCATCCATGGCAAATATCTATTACGACGACAGTTGCGATCTAAATCTCCTTAAAGGTAAAACCATTGCAGTGATTGGCTACGGAAGCCAAGGTCACGCCCAAGCTCAAAACATGAAAGATTCTGGTTTGAAAGTCATCATTGGACTTCGCGACGGATCCAAATCAGTAAAAGAAGCAAAAGAAGCTGGTTTTGAAGTTTTCAGTGTTGCGGAAGCCGCAAAAAAAGCAGACATCATTCAGATCCTTGCACCTGATACTATCCAAGCTGACATGTATAAGGCGGACATTGAACCGAACCTTAGTGAAGGAAAGGCCCTTGTTTTCTCTCATGGATTTAACATCCATTATGATCTCATCACTCCTCCAAAAAACGTAGACGTATATATGGTAGCTCCCAAAGGTCCAGGACATTTGGTTCGCCGTGTTTATACGGAAGGTGGTGGAGTTCCTTGCCTTATCGCGATCTACCAAGATGCGACTGGCCAAGCAAAAGCTCGTGCCCTTGCTCACGCAAGTGGAGTGGGTGGAGGAAGAGCTGGAATTTTAGAAACATCTTTCCGTGAAGAAACAGAAACTGACCTCTTCGGAGAACAAGCGGTTCTTTGTGGTGGTGTTGCCAACCTCATTATGAGTGGATTTGAAACTTTAACAGAAGCTGGATACGATCCAGAGATTGCTTATTTTGAATGTTTGCATGAAGTAAAACTCATTACTGATTTGATTTACGAAGGTGGACTTGCTCGTATGCGTTATTCCATTTCTGATACTGCAGAGTATGGAGATTATATCAGCGGACCACGAATCATTGATGCAGGAGTAAAGGCTCGTATGAAGGATGTTCTCACTGATATCCAAAAAGATAAAGGGGCAGCGTTCGCTAAACGTTGGATGGCTGATACAAAAGCTGGATACCCTGAATACAAAAAACTCAAAGAAAAAAATGCAGCCCACCCCATCGAGGATGTAGGTAGAAAACTACGTTCTATGATGAAGTGGCTTGCGAAGTAATTTTAAAGGTAACTAAAAGTTTTAGTCTAAAGAAAGGAAGAAGGGATTTTATATGAAAGTAACACAAAAGATAGTACTCGCAGCACCTGCACGAACTCCTTTTGCTCAAATTGGCAAGGCGCTCTCACAGTACTCAGGCCACCACCTAGGAAAAATCGTAGGTGAAGAAGTAATGAAACGCAGTGGTTTGAAACCTACTGATATTGATGGTGTGATCGTTGGAGAAGGTTTTTCTAACGCACCGAACTCTGCACGTGTGATTGCAAACTTACTTGGACTTCCCATGGAAATTCCTTGTCTTACTGTTGCGAACAACTGTGTATCCGGTTTGGAAGCAGTTGCAGAAGCAACTCGCCGAATTATGTTAGGTGAAGGAAAAGTATTTCTCGTGATTGGGGAAGAATCGCAAACTTCTATGCCATTCGTAGTAAAAAACGCACGCCTTAACAAAAAAACAAACAGCTTAGATTCACTTGTAAAACTTCTTCCAAACGACCTTCCTGAAGGTGTGGAACTTCGTGATACATTGGAAGACGGACTTGGTGACGGCGAAACTTCTTTTGGTATGCAAGTAACAGCAGAAATCCTCGCACAAAACTATGCACTTCCACGCGAAACTCAAGACAAAGTAGCTTACGAATCTTTCAAACGTGCCTTTGATGCTACGCAAGAAGGTCGTTACAAACCATACATTATGGAAGTGAAAGACGATGAAGGAAACATGTTGCAAGCTGACGAAGCAGTTCTTCTTCGTGAAGGTCTTGTAAAAAACCCTACTCGTATGGGTCGCGCGATGTTACTCTTTGACAACCCTCAAATGAAATTTGACCAATTCAAAGATAAATACAGCAAATACTTAAAGAAATCACACGGACCTACTCTTTCTATCTTCAATGCAAGTCCACGTTCTGATGGAGCGGCTGGTATCATTGTAGCTTCTGAAGATGCAGCGAAAAAATTAGGTTTAGTAGCAAAAGCTTATGTAAACGGTTTTAACATGCGCGGTGTGGATCCAAACCTTATGGGTCTTGGCCAAGCAGAA
Organism: Leptospira terpstrae serovar Hualin str. LT 11-33 = ATCC 700639; assembly: GCF_000332495.1. NCBI lineage: Bacteria > Pseudomonadati > Spirochaetota > Leptospiria > Leptospirales > Leptospiraceae > Leptospira > Leptospira terpstrae. Next base: position 5,613 of record NZ_AOGW02000002.1, read on the forward strand.
GCAACAGTTGCACTTCTCGGAGAAACTGGTGATAAAATCGAAAACATCGACATCATCGAAATTCACGAAGCATTTGCTGCCACAGCTGTTGCAGCTCTTGAAGAAATCAAAACTAGAACTGGTCTTGACTGGGAAAAGAAATTTGATGAGAAAAAAATCAACCCGAATGGTGGATCTATTTCCATTGGACACCCGTTTGGTGCTACCGGTGTGAGACTCCTTCACAACGCAATCATGGACTTTGATGAAAACAAAGACGTGAAAAAAGTGCTCGTGACTGCATGTGCACACGGTGGGATCGCAGGATCAATGATCGTAGAAAGAGCGTAATCGAATTTAAAATTCGTTCGCGTTCGGTCGAAAGATTGAAGGAAAAAGCCAAGGGAAACCTTGGCTTTTTTTTTTGGGATCGGGACTTACGATTGAGAGAGAAAGAAAACCAAAAGATGAACTCTTTTGAAAAGAAAATCGGGTTTTGCGAAAGGGACTTGTAAAAAGAAAGAAGTAGTGGTAAAGAGAGCGTATTGGGTGGCGGGTCTAGTTCCCCACCCTATTCAGGGCGGGGATACAAGATTCACAATCCACAATACCTTTCCCAAACAGGTTTTAAACCATGAAAATTCAAGAAGAATGCAAAAGCAGGTTTGAATCCTTAATCGCCAACTTCATTGACACAAATTCTTACTTCGCAAATTCTCTCTGGGAAGAAATTGAAACCAGGTATTCAGAACCCCAACGCACTTACCACAACCTAAACCATCTTTATCAAATGTTAGGGGAATATGATTTGGTATCTAAGGAGCTAAAAGATCCTGAGATCACACTTTTTGCGTTATATTATCATGATTTAATATATGATGTCACCTCCAAAACGAACGAAGATGAAAGTGCAAATATTGCCAAAGAAAGATTATCCGTATTAAAAATCGAAAACGAACGGATCAAAACTTGTATGGAACATATTTTGGCGACCAAATCACATAGATTAGGTGACAGGTGCCATCCAGATACATCTTATTTTTTAGATATCGATATATCGATTCTTGGAAGTGAAGAAACAAAATACTACGAATATGCAAATAACATTCGCAAGGAGTATTCGATATTTTCGGATGCAGACTATCAAACTGGACGTGTCCAAGTCCTGCATCATTTTATAGAAAACATTCGACTCTTTCATACGGATATCTTCTTTGATCGATATGAAATGAGAAGCCGCCACAATGTGAAATTAGAGATCCATAGCTTTCTAAAAGGTGAACTTATTTAAAAAGAATTTTGAGTTTTGGTTAATAGGTTTGAAATCGGATGAGGTTGTGGTAAATGGTGTGCATTGGGTGGCGGGTCTAGTTCCCCACCCTATTCAGGGCGGGGATACAAGATTCACACCCCTACCTACCCCCCAAACCTCGCAAGCATCGGAACAAGGCCTTCTTTCGTCTGACCCGCCGTATCATATCCAGGAAAAATCTTAAACAACTTCAAATAAAAATGTTTTTCAATTCGTTTGTTCCCGTTAGCCGTTTTTTCAAATACATCTTTGGTAAACAAATGAAACTCAAAGTATCCTACTTTAAACTTCCCATCTGCATTCAGTCGACGTCCAATACGAAATCGTAATGGATGATTAGAATCTAAAGATTCAAAATGAGGGCCTTCATCAAAATGCGATGACTTTGAAATATGAATTTTTTCTTTCACACCCATTTCTCGAAAGTCCCTTACACCAGGAAGTTGTATTAAAACTTTTCCTTCTCTTCTAAATTCTAAGTCATAGGAGAGGATTTCTAAATTGGATGTATCCAACGCACTTATATCAATCGTTAGATGGTGATCTAATACCTCAGTGGATCTGGTGACAACACTTCCTTCTCTTTGCCCAATCGTAATGACTTTACCTACCGTGAGCGGAATCATGTATTTAAATACTAATCCTGGATCTGGAAGGTCCTTACCGTGAATGGTCATTGCCGAATGGATCGGAGTTTGTGTAATGGTATGGATGTCAGCTATAGGAACTTCGGCTAAACTTGATTGGTTTTGATTCGATGCAGATGTTGTCACTTTGGAAAACGATTTTGATTTGAATGCTTCTAACGATTTTAATTTAGCAATCGTCAGTCTTTGCATGACAGAAACTAGGATAAGTACGGCAACTAATAGGATGAGCACAAACACCCATGTTTCATAAGCATTCATTTTCTCTTCTAACGTTCGTATTTGTTCCATCGAATACGGTTTCATTACTTGTGCGAATATCATCCAACAACCTTTAAGAGGAAAAAGCCTACTCTACTATTGTCGACCTATCATTCAGAGAAAAATACCATTCCTTTGGAAAAGAGATCGACTCACGACAGTACGTTCCCTATTTTTTGCACTATGTCGGGTTACAAAACTTTACTCTACATTCTACTTTTCATCTTTGTTTTTCCCATCTTCGCAGAAAATCATTGGGACGATTATATTCATGAAAAAATAGTTGGCTCCACCTATCGCATCTTTGGTGACAATGTCAATTTACGAGAGACGGATAATATAAAATCTAAAGTCAAAAAGAAACTCTCAATAGGAACATCAGTCACCATTCTTACAAAAACGAACCAAATTTTGGAACAAGATTCAGTGAAAGAATATTGGTATCAGGTTCAATCAGAGAATGAATCCGGATACATCTGGGGAGGACTAATTGCTGACTATTCCTTCCCTTTGGAAGGATATGCGATCTTATGCAGAAATTTGGGTGTCAAACAAAGTAAAATTGAATTAAAACTGATCCAAGGTGACAAACTTCTCTCCCAATCAAAATGGGAAGTAGGTCCTGTTAGCAATGAAAGTTGGAATCATAAAATCTACCCTGCTTCACAATTTTCACCCAACCCCAAATTTCTTTTTGGATTAACTTATCTTGTTTTTTCAGAAATTGAGTATGGATATACAAACGAACAATTGATTACTATTTCACCTGATACAAAACTAGTTTCACATTTTTCATGGAACCCTGGATCTTGTGATCCTCCCTCTTGCGCTGAGTCTTGGTTAGTGTTTCCCAATGAAACCTTACCAGAAGATACAAAAACCAAAAGAAAAATTACCAAAGGAAAACCAAATACAATCCAGGAACTAACCCATAGTTTCGACATTGAAGACTCAAGTTCTCACGAATACTACAAATCTGAATACAAATGGAATGGAACCAAGTTCCAAAAAAAGGAAAACCAATTAAATCAATGAAACAGTTCATCACAACCATAGTCATTTTAACTTTTACACTTCCTCTATTTGCTTGGAACAACCATGCCGGTATTACCTATCTAATTTTAAAGGATCATTGGAAGAGCAAAGACTCTCCGAAAGTCAAAGTAGAATCTTTAAAAACCTTTTTGGCAAAAGAAAAATCATCCATCCAAGACAGTTTGACTATTTCTGAGGAATGGGCTCTGAAACGTCTCCCCCACCTAACACCAACTAGTGAAAGTTTGAAGTTTTCTAACACCACAAAAGAGGCAGACCTTGTAGTCAGTTTTTATAAAGCACTTCGGGTCAATCCAAACCATAAAGCAGCCTTGTACATCCAGTCAGTTCCCAAAAGAAATGGAACCAAACTTCCTTTGAACCAACTCACGACTCTCAATGAAAAAGGAAAATTGGTAAATGAAACCTTTTTATCCTTACAAGAAGGGCAAATGATCGGTGCAGATGAAGTTTTGATATCGGCAACAGATGAACCTGATTATGATTTAGATTTGTATTTATTTGAAGATAGTGGAAGTGAAGTGGGAAAAATTTATGGATTTGGAAACCAACCATTTGGAAATCCTGCAGTAGAATTTTCTTCACAAGCACCTTTCCACATGGGTTTTTATTATGAACCTGGTATCATCTTCGCCCTTGCAGGATTCTTAAAAAAAACCTACCCAGAATACCGAATCCACCAGTTTACAGAGCTTTCAAATTTAGCTTTCCGAACAGGCCATCCTTATTGGGGATATCGGTTTGCCGGTTGGGCCTTGCATTACATCCAAGACCTCACTCAACCGTACCACTCGTCTGTATTACCAAGAGTCAGTGCAGCAAAACAAATTGGCGTACAACTTGTATCCTTTGTAGGTTACCAATCGCCAAAAGAGAATATGATTCGGTTTGTGTCAGGAAGGCATACGTTAATCGAGGAATACCAATACTATTTGATTCGAAACTTAATTGAAACAAAAAATTGGAACCATCCCGTAGCAAGTTCCATCACTGGATTTTCACCAAATGATCGGATCGAATGGCAGGGGATGGATGTTTTGCGAGAAAATGTTTGTAAAGAAGCTTATAATGCCGGCGAACCTATGGATGAACAACTGGAACATTTAGAGATTCCCAAATATGAAACCTTATATGAACCAAACCATCCAATTCATAATATTCTTGGATCCCTACTACACAACACATCCAAACATACAAGAGCTTATTTGGATGCACTAAAAACTAACTAATCGAAATCGTCAGCCGCAAATCTTTCGAGTAACTCTAAAGGAATAATTTCTAACGCACGTTTGTGGGTAGATTCTAAAAAAACCTTTGGAGGAACTCCATTGCGGTAGGCTTCTAACCACCTAGAGGCACAAAGACACCAACGTTCTCCTGGTTTCACACCAGGAAAGGCGTATTGTGGCCAAGGTGTGATTAGGTCATTGCCACTTTGTTTTTGGGATTCTAAAAATTCCTCAGTAGCCAGAACACAGACCGTATGAGAACCAACGTCATCATCGGATGTATTACAACATCCATCCCGAAAAAAACCAGTCAGAGGATGAGTGGAGCAGGGTGCCAAAGGTCCGCCGAGTACATTCAGAGATTCATCCATTTCCATAGGAATCTCAAACTAGACAGGCAATCAAAATTGGGAAGATGTTTCTGTAATTAACTGCGAAAAAAGATGGGGGTTTGCACCCCCAGTAGAACGACCAAAAGGTCTTGGAAAGCCCATAGCCAATCTACTATACATACATTTACTTGTCAAACGATTATGCTTTTACATCAAAAAAAAGAATCTTTTTTTCCTCTCCATTGACCCGCACTCGGACCTTCCAACGACCAACAAATTTGGGATTGTTTGCAATCGAAAGGTATCTACCCTCAAAGGCCAAATTCTTTTGAGCAATCCAATCCAGTTTCATAGGCTCAAAACCCTTTCCATCAATGGATATATCCACCTCAATTCGTTGGTTTCCAGGCCGCGCAAATTCTAAAGAAACCAAAAAGTTTTCTCCCAATTGGAAAGAGTTTTCTCCGCATTGTACCTTTTCTCGTTTCGCAGTTAACTTACAAATTTGAATGTCTTCTACTAGTATATCTGTCTTTGAGTCGATTCCAGAACGCGGATGCCAATACAAATAATATTCATTTAGAGTGTCTCTCTCTGAATATTGAGTTCGAAAGACAGTAGGAATTGTTGTTACTTCTAATTGACGATTTGGTTTGTGTACTTCAAAATGCAAATGCGGACCTTGCGTATAACCAGTATTACCCGAGTATCCGATCAATTGACCGGCTTCTACCACATCCCCTAGTTTTACAACAACACCATTTTTCATTAGGTGAGCATAATTTCCCAAGGTTCCATCTTCATGTTGGATAATGATAAAATTTGCCTTTGATAATAGATCCCTTCGGAATCCACCTTCCGAATAACGAGCCTCAGTTGCCATTACATAACCTTTTCTTGCTGCATGTACGGGAGTGCCAACTGGAATTCCAAAATCAATAGAATAGGCAAAGTTACCAAAATGGGTCACAGATCCATTATAACCTTGTACAACCTTAGCTCGAATTTCTGGACCGAATGGTAAGAGGTAACTGACTGAATCATCATGAATGCTATCCCAATCTCCTGGCCGAACACGAAAGGAAAAAGAATGAAATGCATTTTTGGATTTGTCTTCCAAAAGAAATTTTGTAATAAAAACAGGAGCCGGTCCCTTCACAACCACAAAGTAAGGGAATACTAAATCAGTCTTAAAATTAACAAGAGTGGCATTGAGTAAAACTGAATTTGTAATTTTAGGATTTGGGTTGTGGTTACGGATAGATAACTCAATTCCATCCTCATCCTTAGTTTGGATGAGACAAATCCATTCTTGGTTGCATTCTTCAGTAACATTTGTTTCCGCAGACAATCCAAAGGAAAAACCAAAAAACAATATAATAAATAAAAACCTAATCACTTGGTACTCGTTAATTGAAATTGAAGTTCTTTTTGGACCACTCCATCAATAGAGACGGTTGCAGTCCAATCACCCTCGGGAGATTCCAAAGAATCCTCAAAAGGAACATCCAAATAAGTATCCCACCACTCTGGATTTGTCTCCCAATTATACAATTTCATAATAGAGGTTCCATTTTTACGAACTGAAATTTGTATCTTATATCGAGATGGTTTCAAAAGAGGAATATAAAAGTAAAGTGGGGAACTGCTTGGAAAAGAAGTCACATTACAACCCAATCTTTCCAAATTTTGAACCGATTCACAAATTTGGATTTCTTCTACGTCGGATACCAATTTCACCGCAGGTTCGTTTGCCTCCCGGCGCCAGTGCAGTTGTCCTTCGGCAATGATCTCCGCATCAGAGGATTCCGTCCGAAACATAGTAGGTATTGTTTTTTTTCGTAAGTAAGATGTGGGTTTGTACACTTCAAAATGCAAATGAGGACCATCACTAAATCCAGTGCTTCCGGCATAACCTACGGGAGTTCCAGCGGTTACCCTTTGGCCACGTTTGACAAGAACACCCATATAACGGAGGTGAGCATATTGTCCAATGGTTCCGTCATCATGAAGTATTTTTACATAATTTGCCGAGTGAATGTACTTCATTTCAAATCCACCCTCATTATTTTTTTGTTCTGTATCTATTACAATACCATCTCTAGAAGCTGTTACCAAATCCCCTTCTTTCAATCCAAAATCGATCGAATAACGATTGTCACCTTGATGGCTTTTGACTCCTTTATAACCTTGATAAATACGGACTTTTTTATCTTTTTCAAAGGGCAATTCATAAACAACTTTAGGATCATGTGATACAGAATGATTACCAAGGATCCATTTGTATTTGATTTGGTAGACCCATCGTTTTTTCGGTTTGATTACATTCAAACGAAACATTTTTTTACGTTTGGGGCCTTTTATCACAGTAACCAAAGGAAGTTTTACACTGCTTTTCATATTCTTGGAAGTTGCATTGACTGAGACTGTTGTGTAGGTTTCATCGATAGCAATTTTATTCTGAAAGTAAATATCGACTCCTGTTTTGTCCTGAACATAAATGACACAGAGTCTGTCCATGGAACAAAATTCGGAATGTTCTTTGGCAATTAAAAATCCAAAAGGACAAACTAAAAATAGGATGAAAAAACCAAATCTCATAAAACAGGAATCATCTTAACGATAAGAACACTTAAAAGACAATCCATTTTCCATCATAAAAACTTGATTGCCTAATGATTTCTGATCCATAAACTTCGACACATGAGTTCAACCTTATACACATTCCCCATCTCACATTTTTCTGAAAAAGCTAGATGGGCACTCGATCTTGCAAACTATCCCTACCAACTTAACCCAATGGTTCCCGGACAACATATCCAAATATTAAAACCACTAGTAAATGATTTATATGTACCAGTTTTAGAGACAGAGACAGAAGTCGTCCAAGGTTCAGGGCATATTCTAGATTTAGTCGAAGAAAAAGCATTTGGTCACAAAGCATCTCCGGAAGAAAAACAAATGGAAGAGAAAGTAGATAGCCAAATTGGAAAAAGTCTACAAACTCTTTTATATCACTTTATCCTAGATTATCCAGATATCGTAGGGAAATTGTTTTTATTAAAACCAATTTCCCTTAGTGATACGGTAGGACCTCCAGAACATTTTGATTTGATTGCCTTATCTCTCAAAAGAAGATACAAAATCACTCCCAAAAATCTAGAAGTCGTAAAACAATCATTAGATGAATGTTCCAAAGAATTAAAGGAAATTTACAATAGCCGTAAATTTTTTAATGGGAATTCCTTTGGACGAGTGGATTTGACTGTGGCAAGTCTTATGGGAATGCTTGCAGAACCAAAAGAATCGCCCGCCTATCCTTGGTTTTCCTCAGTACAAATGCCTGAATCCTTTCTTACCTGGCGTAAAGAGTTAGGATTGGAATTGTTATTCGATAGAATCGGAGAATTTTATAAAGAATTCCGAACCCAATCCAAATAATCAGAATTTCCTGAAACAATAGGCAATAAAACGATGCAGGGAATTTCATAAGAATGTAATTCTTTGATTCTCTGCATAAGAAGTTCCGACTTTCCTCTTGTTGTTTTGAATAAACAAACAACTTCCGTTGACTCTTCCAAAACATCTTTCCATAGGTAAAGGGAATCCATTCCTTTGACAATGTTGGCACAGGCAGCCAACTGTTCTGTAATTACAATTTTTGCGATTTTTTTGGCCTCATCGTCTGAGGTAAAAGTGACATAGACTGTGCCGATTTCCCATGGTTCTTTCATTTAATTTATTTCCTACTTGCTCAAAATTTTAGATACTTATGATTTTACTTATGCAGTTTTCTTTTTCCAAAACATCCCTATTCATCGCAGCACTCTGCCTACCGATCTTTGCAGAACCACTCAATCCTCCGAGTATCACTTCCTCCAGTCAATTGTTACCTAAGTCAAAAAAATACACGCCCATCCTTGCAATGGACGGAAAACTCAAAACTAGTTGGGTAGAAGGTGTGGAAGGCGAAGGGATTGGTGAGTCCTTACAAATCAAATACAAGTCACCTATCAACTTTCGTTCCCTTTCCATCTACAATGGATTTGGCGATCCGAAACTTTGGGCCGCAAACAATCGAATCAAAAAACTAAAAATTTCGACAGAAGAGGGAATTGAAGAAATCGTTTCGCTAAAAGATAGTTTGTCACTCCAAATGATAGAATTCAAATCCGAACTTAGGGCCAAAGAAATATCACTTACGATTCAAGAAGTATATAAAGGTACTAATACAGAAAATACAGCTATCGCAGAAGTGGTATTCAATTCAGAACAAGCAGGATCCGCACTCATTCCTCCTAAAAATACTTGGGCGATTGGAAAATGGAAAACAAAATCCAATATTGCAAGGATCCAACTTCATAATGACGGAACTTGTGAGATGGGTTACGAAACTGCTAAGATGTTATGTACTTGGACAGAAAAAGGAGACAGAGTCATCGTAAGTTTAGAAGCTACCCTTCCCCTTACCAATACCGATATTTTGGAAATCAAACGTAGAGGAAATCCATCCGATCCTACTCTTGAGATCAATGGAAAACATGAATTTATCTCCAATCGGGACGGAGTTTAAAGTTAGGTTTTAATCCAGACTTTAATCCATCCAGGATTGCCAAATGGATTCCACCACGGAAGGTTCTTTTTCTTCCGTGGTTTCAAAATACAATACTGTGTTTTGGTATGGTTTCCCACTCAGGTCTCTAACAGGCGTTAAGAGAATCATTGTGATTCCTAATTCCTTTTCTAGTCGCTTGAGAGTCGACCATTCCTCTAAAGAACCTTGTTTGGGATATGGCAAAATCAAAATCCCACTCACCACTTCTTTGATTGGATTTCTTTTTTTACGAACTTCCCAAAGTATACGACCAATCGAATAACGAAAGTTAAACTCAGATACCGGTTGGATTTGGACCTTTCCCTCTTCGCGAAACAAAAATCCGTCAATGGCACAAGGGCCTGAATATTCTTTGGGGACAAGGCCTTTGACATCACGAACCAAATCCATCACTGGAGGCAGAAAGGAAGCGGAATAAGGAAGTTCTGAGCCTCCAATCCGAATCCCTCGAAACACTCCTTCCTTATCAATGAGCATTGCAGTCGCTGTGAGATAATAAAATTCTCCATCCCTTACGTCCCAAAGAGTAGAAAAATCAAAGAACCGATCGTCTCCTACCCAAAACTCAGCAAGGATGGGAAAACCAAAAAGTCTTTTGTTAACTTGCGACATCTTCCAGGAATCAGAAGCCGATTTGAAGATTATATGATTTCTACCTGCTAAACCAAATTCACTTTTGAGTACAATCGGAAGTTTTGCCTCTTCTAGTTCAGCAAACAAATGTTCTTCGGAAGTGATTACCTTTGCTGGTAAAGGGGAATGGTTTTTACGAAAATCTAGTTGAGTGATTTTGGAATTGAGATAACGAGAGGTTTCTATGCGGATGGGATCTTCGACAAGTCTACCTTCATACCATTCGTTTCGATTTCCCCATTCCACGAAAGTTACATCTCCCAGTAGAGCTCCGTCTTGGACTGGTGTGCCAGGATTAAGGCCCACTTCTTTCCAATGGGAAAAGAGTTCCTCACTTGGCAATTCATCCACGAGCACAAAGTCTTCCGCGCGCGAAATAGGAAAGAACATCTTCTCTAAACAACGATTCCTCCGTTTGAGGGAGGTATCTAAGTTCAGCGGTGTCTGAGGTAATCTATACTCAAAAAGTGAGTCTAGATAATAGAGAATCTGTGCCAATCAATAGATGCGTCGGATGGCAGTGGCAATCCGCTGTACGTTATCTTTGGTTAGGTTAGGATAAATAGGAATACAATGTCCTCTTTGGTAGAGACGTTCTGCATTTGGAAATTCTAAAGGATTTACTTCTAGTACTCGATGAAGAGGTTCGTCTACAGTTCTTTGGGTTCCAATATGGATGGATTTAAAATAACGTTGGATCTCTTCATAGTTTTGTCCCGAAACAACAATTGGAAATCTTTGGAAAGTATCTTCTGTTGGATTTTGAAAGTAAGTTTCCAATCTTGAGTTTTGCACCGCTTGTAAATAAGCAGAAGCAATTTTTTTCTTTCGCTCTAAGATCACACCTAGTTTGGAAAGTTGTTCTATCCCAAGGGCTGCTTGGTAATCTACCAAATTGTAATCATACTTTGGTTCACCAAAGTTACGTTTTGCGGAAGGACCCGATTTGTATGATTTGACTGCCGTGGCAAGAGAACTTTCGGAAGTGATGATCATAGCACCATTCCCAGTGGTAATGATGTTTTCCGCACTGAGTCCACAAATGGCGATTTTGGATTGTTTTCCCACTGTGATGGTTTCGGAAGTAGCACCAATGGCTTCAGTAAAATCTTCTAAAACTTCCAATCCTTCGATAGAATAATCGCTCAAACGAATGAGTGATCCAAATCCATGATCAAAAAGTGCAAAACGAGCGCCCGATTCATTTTTTTTACGAAGGAATTCTTCTGGGCATGGATGAAAAGAGTTTCGTTTTAAATCCACAAGCACTGGTTTTGCTTGCAAAAGAAAAATGGCATCCAATGCAGAAATAGGAGCATAACTAGAAAGAAGAACGGAGTCCCCCGCTTTCACACCTAATGCAAGTAATGCCAAGTGATATGCGGAAGTAAGAGAATTGGAGGAGATGGCATGTTTGATTTTAAAAGTGTGACAGAACGTTTTTTCAAATCTTTCTACGATTTCGCCAGTAGAAAGGTGTTCGTCCACGAGGCATTCCAAAACACCTTTCAGGTCTTCCCTAGAAAGGGTTGGTTTAAAAAATTCGATGTCTTTTTCTTTTCGAATAGGTCTTTGTATTGTTTCGGTGCTCATCCAACAGCACTCCTCTATATTATGTCACTTAAATACCTTGTTTCCGAATTATGTCACTTCATTTTTCGAAATGCGAACATAATTTTAGAATTCCCTTGGAAAAAGGGTTCTGGATGAGGAAAGTTTGGTGAATATGACCCCCATGACGGATTCTTTTTCTTCTCTTTGGGCTACTCGCCTCCGCCAAAACCAGGGAATTCGATCCCTAATGGAAGACCTGGGCCAAGTCACTGGTCATCCGGATGAAATCTTACTCGGGGGAGGAAATCCTGCCCATATTGCAGAAGCCGAAGAAATTTTTGCGGAAACCTTTCTTACCCTAGCAAAAGACAAAAACCTCACGGCACTTCTTGGTGATTACCAAGCGCCAATTGGCAATGACAGGTTTCGGTCCCTTGCTGCCGAATATTTATCACCATATTTGGGTGCAAAACTCACAAAACACAATATCGCTTTTTTTAATGGCAGTCAAAATGCTTATTCTTACTTACTCAACGTTCATTCCGGTAAAATGACTGATGGAAGTTTTAAAAAAATCCTTCTTCCTATTGTCCCAGAATACATTGGTTATGCGGACCAGTCCATAGAAAAAGACGCATTTGTAGCAACCAAACCGGAAGTGATTCCCACAGGAAGTCATAGATTTCGCTATGGACTCAACCAAACGGAATTTGATCTGTCGAATGTAGGTTGTGTGGCTCTATCGCGTCCAACAAATCCCACGGGAAATATTTTGTCTCTAAAAGACATCCACTGGATAGAAGAAAGAACAGAAAAAAAAACAATTCCCCTTCTCATAGATTTAGCCTATGGAAATCCATTTCCCAATTTAATTGGAGAGGAAGAACCTGTCGCCTACAAGGAGGGAAGAACTCTTTCCTTAAGTTTTTCTAAAATTGGACTTCCTGGGGTTCGTTTGGGGATCATCATATCCAATCCAGACACTATCGAAACCCTTTCTTCTTATGCTGCCGTTGGTAATTTAGCTGTGGGAAACCTTGGTGTGTATATGATGGATCTACTCTTTCGTAAGGACATTCTTCCCGTTCTTGCAAAAAACATCTTACGTCCGTTTTATGATCAAAAAAGAGAAGTTGCCATTTCTATCTTGGAATCGGAATTTCAAAAACAGGGAGTGGAATATGAAATCCATGATCCTTTGGGTGGATTTTTTCTTTGGATTCGTTTTCCAAATCTATCTGTATCCAATCATAAACTTTACCACCTTTGTAAAGATAAACGGCTCTTTATCGTATCAGGACATTATTTCTTTCCGGGATTAAACTCAGATTTTTCCCACACCCAAGATTGCATACGTTTGACATATTGCCGTAAGGAAGAAGAATTAGCCAGGGGAGCCTATATCTTGGCAGAGATAGTGGCCTCTCACCAGGCGAAATCCAAATGAGTGAAGACAGCATTGATCTATCAGACACAGTCGTAGAGAACCCCTCATCCAAAGAGGAAAGTTCATCCGATAGACCATCTGCACAATCTTACATTTTTTTATCAGATTCCGTGGGAAGTCTTACCCCCACTGCCCGTTGTATTTTAGATGAACTGAAAGACTGGCACAAACGTGTAGAAAAACACGGCAGTAAAGAAAAACACGCATCCTACTTGATGACAGTGGATAAACTTCCTGAAGCACTGGGAAAATATACGAACCTCGGAGCCCAAGGCCGTTCCGAAAATTCCATCCACCATGCACTCCGTCAGATTTTAGACATTGACCATAGAGGCCAAAACAGAGCTGCATATGCCTACCCTTACCTAATTCGTACTGGCAGTAAAATCTCTTCTAAAATTGCCCTCATAGCACCGCAGAACGAAAATAAAACGGACACCCAACCTTACAGACAGGCGTGTTTTCGATTTTCACAAGATCTTATCAAAGTCCTTTTAGAGAACCGCGCCAAAAAAGGAAGGAACTGGGACGAAGACAATCCAGGATCACTCCTCTTGCAGAAAAACAAAGAAGGAAACACTTGGTTGTATCCTAAACTCGGTTCCTTGGAAGCAGAAATCTCTTCCCTAGTGCGAAAAGGATTTGGGAATTTACCATACATTCCAATGCCAGACTTTCTCCAAGACTTCACGGACTTTGCGAGAGAACAAAACTTAGCACTTTCAGTTCTCACTGATTATCACATCGTCATTGATGAATTAAACATTCTACCCGATGGAAGTTTCAAACGTTTGCCAGAAGTTGTGAACCAAATCCTTGCACATATGAATGGGTTGGAACATTTCACAAAAGAACAACTCACAAAACTTGCCAAAGATGCAAAATATGTATCTTTTCTTTCTTCTTTTAGTGATTATATTTCTACACCAAAGTTTCCTTCTTTAGAATCCAAAATGAATCCAGAAGAAGAAGTGAAAAAGTTTTTATCCATCATTGAAAATTTTCCTTACCCTGTGGAAAAAGGGAACAGAGCTTTATCTGTCAAAGAGACCATTGAACTCAGTGTAAAAATACTAAAAAGACTTTCAGAAGAAAAAGGATCTGTTTTAACACGGAAGGATGATAGTATTTATGGAACTGTTAAGAATGCGGTAATCAGTCGAATTCCTGAACATACAAAAAATCATAATACACTCCTCCGCATCGACTTTGAAGAAGAAGTGGCCAAAGCCGGTATCACATCGGAAGAAAAAGCAAACGAATACATCAAACGATTGAAAGATGATGTGTTTTCAGACCATTCTTATTACGAAGAAAAACAACCAGATGGAAAATCTATTTATTATGTAGTCGATCATGGTTATATGGCAGCGGTCATCCACAAACTTGCGTTTGAGGGGAGAACCAACCCTGAATATAAAAAACAATTAGGTTATGCTAAAATCATTAATCATAAACTTTCCAATCCCAAACATCCGGAACTTAACAACAAACTAAAACCAGAGCTAATTTCCAAACTCAATGCCGATGTAAAAAACATGGAAGTGGAAGAATTGGAAAAAGAACGTTCCAATGAAATTCGTTCCCGCTTCAATGCTGTTCCGGGTATTTTGACCTTTGTAGTAAGCACTCTCATATTTATCACTGCTGCATATTATCTCCGTTCTGCGATGCCGATATTTTTTGGAGTACCTTTTTCTGTGGTACTTGGATTTATGGCGGCCATCTACTTCCGCGAAAAATCCACAGAGGAAATCCGAGATGATATCAAAAACTCTGGAAAGTTTTCGGGAATCGGTGACTGGGGAAAACCAACTTACAATTCCAGTTCCTCCTCTTCTTCCTATGAAGATGACGCGGAAACGAGTAAAAAAGAAGAGAAACTTTCTCATATCTATAAAGCCGCAGATAACTTCGTATTTCCCAAACGATTCAACAAAATCACTGACAAAGTATTGGATCCTAAGTCGTTGCGGTCTCGTATCTACGAAAACTTGGACAATATCAAAAGAAACAATATGACTCTCGGCAAAGAAAAGGATGATGATAAAGTTGCTTCTACTGTCGAATATGCTGTCTTACAATCCGTTTCTACCATCCTCATTCCTGACGATGTCGCCATCAGAGACCTTCCGAACACCATTCTCATCAACCGCAACGATATGAAGTCTGCACTCTTTCGTGGCCAACTTGCGGACCACTACCGAGAGGAAATGAACAAAAAGAAGTTCGATAAAAAATTAGTAAAATACTACACTTACCTCATCAACACGGTAGAGATGGAGTATTATAAATACCTTCCGAAAAAACGAGTTTAGATACTAAAATCATTTGATTCTGAGGGGGTCGCACCTCCTATGGAGTTGATGTATCAAAACGGTATCGTACAATTTCCTATCATCATCATCGATGAAGATTTTCGTTCCGAAAATGCCAGTGGTCTTGGCATTCGAGCTATTGCAAAGGCCTTAGAAGGAGAAGGGATTGAAGTGCTGGGAGTCACCAGCTACGGAGATTTAACCAGTTTTGTACAACAACAAAGCCGGGCTTGTGGATTCATCCTTTCCATTGACGATGAAGAATTCACCCCGGAAACAGAAGGTGAAGTTCCCGATGCTTTACGCCAACTAAAAGATTTTGTTACCCAAGTTAGACATAGAAACGCCGACATACCACTGTTCCTCTATGGTGAGACAAGAACTAGTCGCCACATACCCAATAGTATTTTAAAAGAATTACACGGCTTCATCCATATGTTTGAAGACACACCTGAGTTTATGGCAAGGGCCATTCATAGGGAAGTAAAATCCTACTTAGATAGTTTACCACCTCCCTTCTTTCGTGCCTTAACTCAATACGCACATGACGGAAGTTATAGTTGGCATTGCCCAGGGCATTCGGGCGGAGTTGCCTTTTTGAAAAGTCCTGTAGGCCAAATGTTCCACCAATTTTTTGGTGAGAATATGCTTCGAGCTGACGTTTGTAATGCGGTGGATGAACTTGGCCAGCTCCTCGACCACACAGGTCCTATTTCTGCCAGCGAAAGAAACGCAGCGCGAATTTTTCAATGTGATAGTTTGTATTTTGTTACCAATGGAACTTCGACTTCCAACAAAATTGTTTGGCATAGTACAGTAGCACCGGGTGATGTTGTAATTGTAGATCGTAACTGTCACAAAAGTATTTTACATGCAATCACTATGACAGGTGCCATCCCAGTGTTCCTTATGCCTACAAGAAACCATTTTGGAATCATTGGGCCAATTCCTAAATCGGAATTTACTTGGGAAAATATTCAGAAAAAGATCGCAGAACATCCGTTTGCAAAACATGTCAAAGGAAATCCGAGAATCCTTACCATCACACAAAGTACTTATGATGGAATTCTCTATAATGTCGAAGACATCAAATCAGAGTTAGATGGTAAAATCTCAACCCTCCACTTTGATGAAGCATGGCTTCCTCACGCATCCTTTCACAGATTCTATACAGGAATGCATGCCATTGGATCGGACAGACCTCGACCTAAAGAAAGTATGATTTTTGCCACGCAGTCCACTCACAAACTTCTTGCCGGTCTTTCACAAGCAAGTCAGATCCTGGTGCAAAACAGTGAAAAAGAAACTTTAGATAGAAATCTTTTTAATGAAGCATTTTTGATGCACACAAGTACAAGTCCACAGTATGCCATCATTGCATCGTGCGATGTGGCTGCGGCCATGATGGAGTCTCCCGGTGGAAATGCCCTTGTGGAAGAGTCCATTGAGGAAGCACTCGATTTCCGTCGTGCTATGCGCAAAGTCGGATTGGAGTTAGAAGAAGATTGGTGGTTTAGTGTTTGGGGTCCAGAAGCTCTTGCCGATGAAGGGGCAGGAGAACGAGATGAATGGATCCTCAAAGCCAATGACCGTTGGCATGGGTTTGGGGACATTGCTGAAGGATTCAATATGTTGGATCCAATCAAAGCAACAGTCATCACTCCTGGAATGAGCGTGGAAGGTGAATTTGCTGATTGGGGAATCCCAGCCCTCATCCTCACCAAATACTTAGCAGAACACGGGATCATTGTAGAAAAGACCGGTCTCTATAGTTTCTTTATCATGTTTACCATTGGAATTACGAAAGGACGATGGAACACAATGGTGACCGAATTACAGCAGTTCAAAGATGATTATGATTCGAACCAACCACTCTGGCGTGTGATGCCAAAATTTGCAACTGCCCATCCAAAGTATGATCGGATTGGTCTACGAGACCTATGCCAGTCAATGCATGAAGTTTATAGAGCAAACAATATTTCCCACCTAACAACGGAGATGTATTTAAGCCCGATGATTCCTGCGATGAAACCTTCAGAAGCATTTGCAAAAATGGCTCACCGTGACATTGAACGAGTTCCCATTGATGAATTGGAAGGTAGGATTACTTCTGTGTTGTTGACACCATATCCTCCAGGAATTCCACTCCTCATCCCAGGAGAAAAATTCAACATGACGATCATTCGGTATTTACAGTTTGCTCGCGAGTTTAATGCAAAGTTTCCAGGTTTTGAAACGGACATCCATGGACTTGTAGAAGAAAAATCAGAATCGGGACATGTCACTTACTTCATAGACTGTGTATCTGAATAATCATCTAAGCTTATAATCATCCGATGATAAGCTTAGAGAATCGTATTGACTAAAAAAAGGGGATGAATCCCATCCCTTTGTTTTCTCATCCGTTCGAATGGAATCATTCCCACTCAATCATTTTTACAACATCTTTCAAACAATCCTCTCTCGTTCCTTGGTCCTGTTTTAGAACCGGAAGACCAGAATACCATTTCCCATCAGGATACTTTAAATCCACCCAATAGGAGAAAAGAGTCGTTTCGCCGTTGTTGTTTTTGATTTCAATGTTTAGAAGTTTTAGATCAGATACACCCGTCTCTTTATAAAACACTTCTCCATTACGAGTCCTAATCCGAATTTTTTTGGGAACTACCTCAAAGGTGATTCCTTTTTTTTCTTCTCGTTTTTGTTTGAGTTCCCAAGAATCGATACGGACTGAGTCCAGTTCACTGACTGTTAATTTTTTTTTGTAAAGGATTCCATCTTTTGTATGTTCGAAAGCCATCGACTGACTGCCGCTAGATGATTCACCGCGGACGGTCCGTCCATCGCAGAGAGTTAAGTTGATTACTTTAGGCTCAGAAGGATCTTTGTCTCCGCGAGCATTTCGTGGTTCCTTGGATTCTTCCATAGGAAGGGAGGGAAGGTTAGGTTCTTTAGGCAATCGTGGTTCTCCGAGTACCGGAGAAAAAAATCCGAGAGTTCCAACATAAAGAAAGAGTCGCAGTCGGATGAAGTTTTCCATATTCTGACCTTTATCCATGGATGCATTTCTTACTGCAACTTTTCAAACCCTTCCCTTGCCAGTTCTTTTACTCGTCATCATTGGCTCCATCCTTGTTTTAGGCAAAGCCGCTGACGTTCTTGTAGACGAAGCTGTCTCTCTTTCCACACGATGGGGAGTTCCCAAAATGATCATTGGGGCTACGATCGTGAGTTTGGGCACAACCCTTCCTGAAGTTTCCGTATCGGTGCTTTCCGCCCTCGAAGGGAATCCCGGGATTGCTCTTGGAAATGCGGTTGGTTCCATCATTTGTGATACCGGTCTTATTTTAGGAATCGCCATCTTAATCTCTCCACCAGATATCGACAAACGACTTGTGAATCGCCAAGGTTGGATCCAAGTCCTTTCTGGATTTTTGTTAGTGTTTGCGGCCCTTCCCTGGTCCAACCTAACTTCCGTTTTCTCTACGGGCGGACGGATTGACCAAGGAACTGGATTTGTATTTTTACTCCTACTTGCCGTTTACATTTATTTGAGTATCCGTTGGTCCAGATCCAAACCTGGTGAATTGGAAGCCGGAATTGACGATACAACGGAGTATGATTCCGCTCCCTTTTGGATTGTATTTTTAAAATTAGTGGCAGCCATTACCTTTGTGATCCTATCTTCAAAAGTGCTCATCCCGTCTGTACAAGAAACAGCAGTTAGGCTCTCAATTCCAGATTCCATCATTGGAGCAACACTAGTGGCTTTTGGAACTTCCCTACCAGAACTTGTCACAGCCATCCAAGCATCCAGAAGAGGACATTCGGAACTAGCTGTGGGTAACATCATCGGTGCCGATATTTTGAATGTTCTTTTTGTATCAGGTGCCGCCGCTGCTGTCACAAAAAATGGACTCGAAGCCCCAGTTAGTTTTTTTACATTCTACTTTCCATCTATGTTGATTGTCCTAATTCTATTTCGTTTAGGAATAGTTCTCTCCAAAGACAAAATCAAACGACCGTTTGGTGTATTTTTACTTTTCATTTACATCCTTGCCACTGCCGCAGGATTTGTATTTAAAGGGTAATCTTTAGATCCCATCCACCATCTCTTCCAAGTTCAAAAGGGATGGTTCGATTTTTTCTCCATTCATCATAACTCATCTCAAGAACATTCCCTTCTTCTTTTGTGGTCTCGATTTCACAAAACAATCGTTGTGCCCCTTGCCTTATCAATAACTTCCCTCCTTCATTATCAAACTGTTTGGGATGATCGAATACATAAATTTCTCGGTTCTGTTCCATCGCACTATAGGCTGTAGAGATGGTTCCCGACTTTCGTCCCGATTCCATAATGTATACTTTGTCCGCAAGTCCAGAGATGACACGGTTCCGTTTGGGAAATGTCCACTTGGCTGGTTCTGTTTTTAACAAAAATTCCGTTAGGAGGAGTTGGTTTGGATCTTCTTTGATCCTTTTGTATAGATCTCTGTTTCCGGGAGGATATTCCATTCCCAATGTGGTTCCAAGGACACCAACGACAGGAATTCCAAACTCCAAAGCCGAAAGAAAGGCTTGTCTATCAATTCCAAGTGCCATACCGGACACGACCACCAAACTTTTATTTGTTGATAGTAATCGAACAAGTTCTTTCGTCGCAGTAAGGGATACTGGAGAAGACTTTCTTGTTCCTACAATGGCAACCAGAGGAGATTGTAACAAGCCGAGATTTCCCATGTAAGCAAAAACCAATGGAGGGTCATAAATTTCTTTTAGATTTTTGGGGTATGTGGAGTCATAAAAACTCACAAGTTTCCAAAGTGGATTTTTATCCGTTTCCCACTGAAAACATTCTTTTAAACATTGGTTCCAAAAGTCCTCCTCAAAATAATTAGGAAGAACTTGGTAAAGATCTTCAAAGTTAGTGAATTTACACCAAAGTCTTGTTTTACGAAGAAAAGACGAGATCCGAGGATGTCCAAGAATCGAAAGAACCACAATTTAAGAGGTCAATTGGATTTGTTTTGGGCCCCTAATTGGTTTAAGTTTTTGATCACATTGCGATACGAAGTATTTTCTTCTAAAGATTCTCGAATTGTACCTTTTTCTTTCATCTCTTCCAAAATAGATTTGATACGAGTGTATTCATCATAGGCTAAGTTCGATTTTCCCACCTGGTATAAAAAATTGGCTTTGGCAAACCTTGTGGGAACATTATAAGGTTCTTTACGTAAAATTTGATCCAAAAGAGAAAATGCAGTTTCTACTTCATCATAGCCAATTCCAAGTTTTCCATTCCAAACCTCATCCTTCAATGAGGAGTCAAAATATATAAGAGCTAGCTGAAAAGGAAAACGAGAATCCTCTTTGTCTAATTTCGAAAGTTGTTTGAATAAATTAATGGCCCGACTTCGCCTTTTAGGTTCCCAACCCATATCTTTGGATGCATTGGCATAGGCAACTGCAGTCTCATATAACAATTGTTTATCTAACTTTCCTGATTGAATTGCTTTATCAAAATAAGGTAATGCAGATTCATAGGAATGGATTTCAAACCCACCTTGTTTTGCATTGGGGATGGATTCTGCCAAAGCCTCGTCATAATAACGAGCACCCAAATCCGCAGAACCAGCTCGCATATAGGCCCGAGCAATCTTCCAAGAAAGGGCAGCCGATTGGTTGGATTTTTGGACCATTTTTCGGATCCTCTTGTCCATCTCTTCGATTTCCGCTTCTTCTAAGGCCAACTTCTCTTTCCAATTGACGATGTCTTTTTCAGAAGCGGGTTCACCGCCAATGCGCTTGCGGTATCTAGATTCGGTAAGTGACTTTAGATAGTCACAACTTGTAAAACTAAAGCCAAAGAGGACAAGTAGGATGCCCATTGGCAATGAAACCAAAGAAAACCTGCTGTTTTTTGTGCCCATCAGTTCGATTTTAGTTTCTTTCTTTTGGATGAAAAGAAAAAAATGTGATTATGTCTCATAGTTTTCGAAGGTTGGGTGAATCAGATCTATCTCTCCTCCTCCAATGGGAATCGCTATGTTTTCCCAGTGAGGAATGGACAGAGAAAATGATCCAAACCCATCTAGAATTCCATGTAGCTTTTGGTTTGGGAAATCCAGAAACGAAGTGTTATGCTCTCGTTTGTGAAACTCCTTGGGAAATTGAAATCTTTCGGATTGCAACACTACCCAACTATCGAAAGTTAGGTTTGGCAAAAGAACTTTTAATGGCTCTCTTCAAAGAATTCCCAAAAAAAGAATTCTTTTTGGAAGTTAAGGAATCAAACGAACCAGCCATCAGACTTTACCAGTCCGTTGGTTTTATAGAATTAGAGAGACGTAAAAAATACTATCCAGACGGTTCTACTGCCGTTCTGATGAAAAGGAATCCCATCGAATGAAAAATGCATATGTTACTGGCGCATCCCAAGGAATTGGAAAAGAATTTGTTCGATCACTCAGTAAAGACTATAATGTCTTTTTGATTTCGCGCACGGAATCCGATTTAAAAAAAGTAATCTTAGAATTAGAACCTAAGTCCAGAGGGATCTTAAAATACTTTGCACTTGATCTTACCAAAAAGAAAGATGTGGAAGAACTATCTGAAATCATAGCAAAAGATAAAGATGCAGAACTAGTAGTGAACAATGCTGGTTTTGGAACTGTGGGTGAGTTTGCAGCATTACCTCTAGATAAAGAACTAGATGAAGTAAACTTAAATGTAAAAACATTAGTTCACTTAAGCCACACAGCTCTGAATCGATTCAAAAAAAATAAAAAAGGTTATTTGATTAATGTGGCGTCTATTGCTGGTTATTTGCCAGCACCAGGTAGTGCCATTTATGCCGCTACAAAAGCCTTTGTAAAATCCTTTACGGAATCCATCCATGAAGAAGCCAAACTTCACGACATATATGTACAAGCACTTTGTCCAGGACTTACTCATTCCGACTTTCACCAAAGAGCAGGAATCAGTAAATCAAAGTATCCTTCGTTTATGTGGCAAAATGCAGATGTAGTGGTAGAAGAATCACTCAGCGCCCTTCGTAATAATCAAGCAGTATGTATCACAGGTTCCTTTAATCAAGGTGCGATCACTATTTCCGAACTCATCCCACGAGGTTTTTTGCGAAGGTTGAGTGGGAAATACTTAAAACTAGAAGAGGAATAGAATCGGATGGATGTTGCAAAATTAGATGCCTGGTATCGTAGATTACTTGTAATCTTTTCTATTCTCGCCGGAGGATTTCAAGTATACTATGAAGGTAATATTTGGATCAATGCTGTCTTTGTAGTTCTCATGGCAGGGGTTGTGGGTTACTTCACTAATTTCCTTGCTATCAAAATGTTATTCCAACCTAAACATGGAAAGGTGCTTGGTTGGTCAGGGCTTGTTCCTAAAAACAAATCCAAAATTGCGAAGTCACTTGGCGAAAGTATCCAAAGTAACTTACTCCATCCAGATATTATTTTATCTTATATCTATGAACGTAATCTTGTAGAAACGGGAATCCAGAAAATAGTCAAAGAAATTGATGAAGCCATCCACAATGTCGAAATTCGAACGATGCTTGTGACAAAAATCATTTCTATGTTAAAAGAAAGAGGACCAGAGATATTAGAAGTTATCTTTGATTTTTCCGAAGAAACAATGAAAAAGATGGCGGAACGTCCAGAAGAAATTCAAAAACTTTGGGACTACGCTAAGGATCGC
Organism: Leptospira terpstrae serovar Hualin str. LT 11-33 = ATCC 700639; assembly: GCF_000332495.1. Classification (NCBI taxonomy): domain Bacteria; kingdom Pseudomonadati; phylum Spirochaetota; class Leptospiria; order Leptospirales; family Leptospiraceae; genus Leptospira; species Leptospira terpstrae. The sequence continues at coordinate 28,718 of NZ_AOGW02000002.1, forward strand.
CTAACGTATTATCTAACAGAAGAAGCCAATCGGGAAGATTTAGGAAAACAACTCAGAGTGGTTCTTTTGGAAGAAATGCCAAAACTAGCAAACCTACTCAACGAAGGATTAGAAGAGTATCTAAAAACCAGAAGTACACTTGGAAAAATTGGGATTGGTGTAAAAAAGATTTTTTCCTTCAACGAAGAAGCCATCCGTGAACTATTGGAGCGATTTGTAAAAGACCCAGAAACATCTGACCAGTTCATGAAGATGATGGATGAAATGATGGCCGGTCTCCAAGAAAGATTGAACTCCAAAGAAACACAAGAATTCATTACAGGGAAAATTTCCAATTGGTTGGAAGCCAGTGGCGACTATGCAAGGCAAAACTTATTACCTTCTGGAATTGAAAGATTACAATCCTACTTAGATGATCCTAACAACTGGGAAGAAATCGAAAAAAACTTCTTCCGGGCCGTGGATTGGGTAAAAAAACGTCTTCTTGAATTTATGAATAGTGAAGAGGGAAAAGTTTATCTCAAAACCAATATTGAGAAATTTGTACATAATATCAACGTAACCGCACTGGTTGAAGAGCGAGTGATGGCACTTGACACTGACGATTTAGAAAAAATGATCTTGGACAATACTGGCGGGAACTTAGTCGTTATACAGTTCTTAGGTGGGATTTTAGGAATGATTGCAGGTCTTATCCAAGTCCATATCTATTTTGCAGTCCCAGTGGGTGCCCTTGTCCTCATTACCTACATTGCACATTATCGAAATCAAAAACGATTTCCCACGGAATCACAAAATTCAACATGAACTTCCTAATTAAAATTCCCTTTTTGATTTTCTTTATTATCCTGTTCGGTTTCACATTGCAATGTGCTGAAAAAAAAAGTTTTGTTAAATTGGTTTCAAAGGAAAACGATTCTGGGCTTTTGTATTTGGTTCGGCCGGATCATCCGGCACTTTCACTCTGGGACTACGAATGTTTATTATCGCGTTATCCAGATAAATTTTCATCTCGAATCCAACCGATTCCTATTTATAAATTAGAACTCGAAAATTCATCTCTCGGTTATTTAAGATTGCAAGAAGGAACTTACCGATTAGATGTCGTTGGTAAATCAGACGCCACCAAAGTATTTCAAATCAAAAAAGGTGAAGAAAAATATATAGAACTAAAAATCTTTAGTGAAACAAAACTTAGCAGAAGTGAATTAACATTTCGAGAAATTGATAGAGAGACTACTTTATCAGAAATCCTTTCTGTTCCTGTTTTTGCCGAACACCAGTTTCAATCAGTACAAATGCCTATTGAGTAAAACTAAAAACTCTTTTGCAAACTTGGACTGGCCTAGGTTCATCCAGTCCACATGCCCTCCACCTCGTATTTCCCAAAAAACCTTCGGTTCCCCTGCCAACCCAAAAATCTGTTTTCCATTTTCAAAAAATACAACTGTATCTTCGGTTCCATGAATGATGAGAAGTGGGATAGGAGAAAGTTTGGCAATCGAATCACGAGGACTTGTGCGATCATGAAAAAGCCAAGCAAACATGTTTCCGATTGGAGGAAACAGCACTTGGTTCATTGTCTGTTTGGCAACTTCTCTATAAGATGGAAACGATCCATCGATACAAAATAATACCACTTCATTTTTATCTTTCCAATCAGAGAGTGACTTCATCGCTATCGCACCGCCTAGACTCTGGCCGTAAACAATCAACTTTGTACTTTTGTCTCTAGCCTCTTGCAATGCGAAGTCTAAAATAAGATTACTATCTTCCAATATGTCGTCAGGGTCTGGTTCTCCTTCTGAATCTCCATAACCCCTGTAGTCAAAAACAATCAGTTCATAACCATGATTCACAAGCCAAACAAGAGATATAAAATGTGCACTCATGTTTTGACCGTTTCCATGAAATTGAAGGATGACTGCTTTCGGTGTTTCAAACTTTTTAGAGTAAATTCGCCAAACATTTAACTTCACACCATCTTTCGTGGTTAGTAAGGAAGGATCATAAGAAAAACCCATTTGTTTTGGAGTGAAATAAGTTTCCTTTGTCGGATGATAATACAATACCGAACAATTTATCAATACTAAACTAAAACAAATAATGATATGATATAAGTGCTTCTTCATAAAACCTCTCCCCATTCACTTCTACTCGTAATTCATGCGTATTTGAAAATGCATATCTAATTTTAAACGTAGCATAATAAGAATTCAAATTATGGCTTAGCTGGTAATTTTGAGCAGTGGCTCCAGTATAAATCTTCCAGGCACCCCATTCTTTTTGGTAAAGTAAACTTAAGTTTCCCCCATAACGGACTCCATTTTCAAACATCCTTCCATTTTGTACTTTAACACCAGCAAGAACACTGAGTACTCCCATACTCATTGGTGTTTTTCCAAATTCATTCGAAAATGAATATCCTAATCGTAAATCAAAGTTACCGACTTGTTTTCGCAACGTTTCATCATTATTTCGATAAACAGCTGTTTGGATACCAGTATCAAAAATATATGAAAAATCTTTTGAAATTGAATTATATGGATTTAAGGATGCTACCTTCACTGCACTCATCGCAGTTAGTTCCGGTTTTTTATTTTCGTATGTGCGCACTGTCGTATCAAAAAAAGCCAACTCTGAATTAGGTGCATGGCCCTTACTCACATTCATTAAATCATGATAAGCAATTCTATATTGAAACTCAGCAAAATTCCCCAAAGAAGAAGCACCAAAGGAAGTGGCAGCTCTGCTCACTGGATGGGAAGATTCAGGGGGTGTGGACAGCGGAATTTGTTCATTCGCTGTATATTCGTCATTTTGTTTACTTCGAAATATTAAAAGTTTATCATAATAATCTTTATGTTGTTTCGGAATTGTTTTTTTTTCTGAATAACGGTATCGAAAAGTATCCAAAACTGCATCAGTAACAAGTGACATTCGGAAATTATCTTTTGGTTCAGGAAGAAAGGCATTTTCAAAACGTATCATTTCAAAGTATGTTGTTCTTTCCTCTTCGGACATATCAAAAATTTTATATTTAATTTTGGAATAGAGGGATGGACGATATTTTTTGGAAATTACAAGTCCATCTTCAGCTAAGTAAAGTTTTATGGTGTCTCCCGGAGCAACAATCCAACCGGTTTTTTTGCTAATGTCTAACTCAGGCATCGCAACTTCCAGAATCTCCATCAAATGATACGAACAATTCTCATTGATAAAGAAGTAATCAAAGTCGGCCCTTCCCATTTCCCAAAGATGCCGCAAAAACCTTTCTCTTTCCTCTGGTTTTAGTTTTAGTTTGTACTCCCAAAGATCACGACTTTCCATGTCATTGTATTCGTTTACTTTTAAATAGTAAGGGAAAATGGCAAAACTGCCTGGATACCCTCCAGTCAAACCTCTGTAAGCGTAAGAAAATGGATCCATTTCTCCTGGAGTCGCTGCATAATTCACACCATAATCTAACAACTCTGCATTTTCATTTACTTTGTTATTCAGTTTGATTAGTGTATGTCCAAACATCGATGCAGGTGCTTGCATATAATAAGAGGAAAAAACTACAGAGAGAGATTCTGGATTTAGTGCCTCTTTCCATACTTCAAACCTTTCGCAGGGAACTTGTACTAACCGAGTAGGATCAAACCTTAACTTTTCTTTTAGCCAATGGTATCGTTCGGGATAACCACATTGTGGATGCTGTAATCCTTCCGGAATTGGTTCTTCAGTAAAAAAACTATGGAGTGTTGCAATTAATTCTTTTTCGGGATTATGTTTTCCATCTTCAGCAAGAAAATAACGTTTATTATCTACTTCACTTTCCCAATAACCCCATCTCGTTTTATTAAAACGCAAAAGTCGGTACCAATGGGTTTCTTCCGATAAATGTTTTTCCTTTGCTTCGTTTATCAGCTCTTGGAGATATTGCTGAGACTTAAGTGATTTGGGAATTTCTTTTCCCTGGTTTCTAGCCGTTAAAAAATCCAGTTCTAGTATATTGATGCTTCCGGGAGGTTCAATCGCCCCAAGCGAAGTAGTAAAGAGGATAAAAAGAAGAGTAAGTAAGTACAGAGGAAACACCAGAGTATCCAAATGATCGGATACTCTGATTTTTTACAAAGGTTTAGATTTTACAGTAATTTTTTACTGTTTGGTCTTTTTCCAAAGTTTCGTGAAGGTTTGACAACATCAAACTTGGGTTTGCTTTAGATTCTTCTGTGAAGATTCTAGAGTAGTTTTCTTTTACTACTTCATTGAAGCGAACACCAGACTTGCACTCAAAAAGAGTTGCTAGGTTGGAAAGTTTTTCCCCTTTCCCAGCAGCCATTTCTTGCTCTAAGCTGTCAAAATTCATATGCACATAAATTTCACGTGCATGTTCTTTTTGAGCAACGCCATCAGCTTTACAGTTTGACGTTCCAGTAGTGATTCCGAAAGTTTGGCTTCCTGAAGTTCCGTTTGTAGTGGCAACAAAGATTTGGTTGCCAGCAGGCATTACCAATGTTCCAAGACCACATCCCGCCATACCATATTTAGGTGCAGCAGACATTTGCGAAGCAAGGAGAACCATGGAGATTCCGATTGTGGAGATGAGTGTTAACTTTTTCATTTTATTTCATATCTCCTTAGATTTGTGAACAAGACTTAGCGAGGATTTTATCGCTTTTTACTTCTGATTTAACAGCTGAAAGTACACTTGCAGGTGTAGAATCCTCAGTGATGAGTTTAGCATAGTTTTCTTTCGTTACTTGGCCAAATCTGGATAAAGAATCACTAGAACAACCAAGAAGGTTTCCAAGAGACTCTAATTTTTCCCCTTTCCCTGATGCCATTTCTTGGCCTAGAGAATCATAGTTCATAGTGATGAACAATTCTTGTACTTTGTCTTGTTTTACAACACCGTCAGCTGTGCAATTGGAAGTTCCAGAGGTAATACCAAAAGTTTGGTTTCCGTAAATCCCATTTAATGTCGCAGCAAAAATTTGTGTAATATCATTAGATGTAATCGCTAATGATCCTAAACCGCAACCAGCCATACCATATTTTTTTGCTTCCACAGATGTAGATGTCATAGTGACAGCTACAAAGGCAGCAGACAAAAATAGGACTGAAGTAAATCTTTTTCCCATTTCGAATTCTCCTTTTGAAACTTTCGAATCAAATTCGGACGAACTCTAATCGATCTTTTTCAATAGTCAAAAACTTTTTTGAAAGGGCTTATAATTTCTTTCCTAGGGGCTTCGATAATGAAAAGGAATTAGAACCAAAATAAATCTGGGTTATGTAGCGTATAACACTTGCTTTTTCGGGGTTTCGGGGCCAAAAATTTATCTGAATGTGATTCAGAATTTGAAACCTTATTCTTATTTTTCCAAAAATTCAATCCCCGAATAAACCAACACTGGTTTGCCATTGACTGTTTTTAGTTCCATGGGCTCTCCTAGATTCCTACCAAACCCCAAAATCCGAAGGGTTGTTGGTGATTCCATTTTACAAGGCAAACTGATTTTATTTTCCATACCACCTAGCGAGTAGGTAACGATGGCAAAAAGAAAACCACGTTTGTCTTTTTTTAGTTCCACACTTGGGATTAAAGAATAGGGGTCATTTGTTTGATAGGCGGTAAAGTAAGACTTGTCCGGCAATGGTTGGTCCGGTTGAAAGTGAAGGGCAAAACCGATACTTCCTTTTGCAAGATCACGAGAATACAGAGTGAATATTTTTTCCCCTTCCCAAGTTTCAAATTCGATACGAAAACTTTCGATGGTTTTATCTTTCACTGGAATCAGACCGAAAAACAAACGCAAGTTGGTACCAAAACGGTTTTCTCGTTCGATTAAATCAAAGTCGAATCCCATAATTTCTAATTGGGGAGTATTGCCTTCCTTTAATTCATGAACCCCAAAAGGGGATACATAAAGTCCGAAAAAACCATCCAATTTGTTTTGGTCTTTTCTATCTGCTATTGGTGGGGATTCCAATGTTAATCCTGTTTTGTATTCATAAATTAAATGTAAAATTTCTTTGTTCGTTGGCTGGATGGAACCTGTGGCTAAGCCCAAAGTATTTCCTGCAAGAAAACTGGCTGTTTCTGTTTCAGGATCGTATACTAAATCGGCAAAATAAGGTGGCAATGAACCCGAATGTCCAAAGGTCAAAACTGTTTTTCCGCCACCCACCAATTCCTGAATTAAAACAGGGAGACCTAGTTTCATTTGAAAATTGGAGATAGGACCTTTTTGGATGCGGTGGAATTCTGCAAAACTTTCTTTGGAAAGCAGACCTTTGTCTTTTTTACTCAAGAAGAAAGATTTCATAAAGAAACCCATATCCTCACTAGTTGTAGAAATTGATCCCGCCGTTAGGTCACGAATGAGAGGTCGGCTTGTTTTTGTTTTCCAAAAGATTCCTTGGTATCCAGGAACTAATTCCGAACCTTCATGAAACTCGAGTAAGGTGGAATTTTTCATTCCTGCTTTCAAAAAAATTTCTTTTTGGAAGTAATCCTCAATTCCCAATCCTGAGGTGCGTTCGATCACTGTGCCCAAAAGACTAAAGCCAAAATTAGAATAGGAATGTGCTTTCTTTGGTTCTATTCTTTCAATTTTGGATAACCTTTTAGAAAGGCCACGAAACGAATCTAGAACTTCCATATCACTTGCGTCAGGTGAAAGAAAAAACCCAGAAGCTAAGTCAGAAGGAAGTCCCGATTGGTGTGTCAGGATATCCCGGATTGTGATCTCACTTAAGTTTGGTTTACTCTTTAGCATTTCCTTGATTTCAGGAAGGAACTTCGAAACAGGGTCATCTAACTTCAGTTTGCCTTTTTCTTGTAACTGCAAAAGAGCTATCCCTGTAAAAAGTTTTGTGATGCTCCCAATTTTAAACCTTTGGATCGAGTTTTTGTTATCCCCCCCTAGTTTTCCTGATTGGATCTTTCCATCACCTAACAAATACATATAAGATAAAGATTGGATTCCAGAGTTTTGTAATGCTTCAATTTTGGATTGAACTACTTTCTCTGTGGTTACTGTGTTATTATGGTAACCCTCTGTTGGTTTTTCTTGTAAACTTGTACATTGGAGGAGGAAGAGGAATATATTTAAAAATAGGAAAAAGGATTTTCGTTTGTGATTTGTAAAAGGTGGCTTAGGAAAAAATAAGGGCAATGGTTGGAAAGGAAGAATGGATTCTTCTTTGACCTTTGGTATGGACTGAGCGGAAGACTTAGGTTTTTTAGAGGACCGGGGTGTCATTCCCCTTAAAAAATAGAATCACTAATCTACCGCAAGCCCATAAAACAAAGAACTCCTCAAACCTATGGAATGAGGAGTGATCGCTATGCCAAAAGGAAAGAACTACAATTGGATCCTTGCCTTTGGGTTTTGTTTGTTAGTTTAGGTATTAGCCTACCAACCACAAAATCTTAGTCTTGGATCACACTCATTGAATATTCAGAAATTGCTTCACGGCGTTTCTCTGCATAGTCTTTATGGAACCAAAGGTCTTGGGTATTTTTGGCCGTCTTTTTGTTTCCGACAGTAATGGTAGTCATACAATGATCCACCGCATACTTCATGGCTTCTTTACCAGTTTCTCCAAGTCCCTTATTTCGTTTTTTACGAGTGATCTCAGCACCTTGTTTGTTGACCCTAACAACTAACTTATCGTAGTCAGAGTCATCAATACAGAAAACAGTTTCTTTTTTGGCATCCTTCCACTTGACATCCACTTCGTAGAGTGGTGCTGCTGAAATATTGATAAAACCTAAGTCAAAAAGTTCAGGCCAATACTCATAGAAAAAAGACAACATTAGAGAACGAATGGCATACCCATCAAAATCCGCATCCGTGATTATACTGATACGGTCATAATGCAATTCATCAATGGACTTCACTTTTTGATCTAGAGGAAGGCCCACAATGGCTACAATGTTTTTCATCTCTTCATTTTGTAAGGCCTTGGCCAGTGACATTCCCTTACAGTTGAGTGGTTTTCCTCTTAAAGGAAAAAGACCATGGAGTTTTGGATTTCTTGCTGGACGTAACCCCGCAATCGCTGAGTCCCCTTCCGCTACAAAGAGAATTCGGCCTGGATCGTTTGGTTTGCCCGTTGGAGGCATAAGCTTAGGGATGTTGTTCCGAGACGCCTTACGGAGGCCTTTCTGCGCGTCCTCAAGCTGTTTTAGCTGGGTTCTACGCTCCATCACCATCTTGATTTCTTCAATGAGACCCGTTTTCTTTAAAAGTTTGTCCAAATGTTTGTCGACTGACTTTCGGATGTCATCATTCAAATCATTGATGAGATAAGATTTATCTTGGGATTTAAAACGGGGATTGAGGATACGAAGGTTTACATACATGTGAAAACAACTTCTAACATCGTTTCTCGTACATTGTGTATTGAGTTTCTTTTCTAAACTCACAATTTGCGATTTTTTACGAATCTCATCACAAAGTCTGTTTTCCAAATACTCAATGGCCGAACCACCTTGTGGACAGAAAATCGAATTCACCCATGTGAGAGTTTTATTTTGGCCCACAACTACATATGTGTCCATATTGATTTGGGAAGAAGAAGCCTTATCAGTGTAATCTAACTTATAGTAAACCATCTCTGAGTTACTAAAAATCTCATCAAAACCTTTTTTGAATTTATACTTTTCCTTTCCTGTTTTATGGATGAAAACTACTTCCAAACCAGGGTTAGACATCGCAATGTCTTGTAAGTATTGTTTCACCAAATTGATGTTAAAAGAAGTGTCTAGGTTGTTAAAGTAAACAGAATTGAGCTCGAATTCAACTGTAGTTCCATGGTCTTCTTTTTTAGCGGCTTCTACAACGGCAGTCATTCCTGTTTTGTCACAAGGTGCTTTTAGTTGTTTGATTTGGTCTGCAGATAAAAGCGGACAATCAGCAAAAGATCCATGTTCGTCAAAATATAAAAACACACGTTCCGTATCTTCTTTGGAAAGTTTAAAGCTACGAACTACTTTTTTTACATCATCGTGGATGCTAAACATCTTCTTGTATGCTTTGCCACCGTTGATGGTTTTCACACGAAAGAAAGAAGAGACCATACGAACAAGCGAGATCCCCACACCATTTTGTCCTGCCACATGATCTTCTTTGGCTAAATCATCAAAGTTTTCACCATACATCAAATGAAGGTAAACACCTTCTGCATTGTCCGCAGGAATTCCGCGACCGTTGTCTTGGATGGTGACTCGTTTGCGATCTGTAGACAATTGAACAATGAGTTTGTTCATTTTGTCTTTTTCAGGGATGGCTTTATCGTTTAAGTTTTTTCTATACTCATCCACGCAGTTCATACATGCTTCATCCAAACATTTGAGTTTGGCGGGGATGTCAGAAAGTTCTTCGTGAAGAATGTCGTATGTACCGGCACTATCTTTTGTGAAAAAATGTTGTTCAAATGTGGACAAAGAGTTTTGGCCAAGCCACATTCCTGTCCGCATACGAACGTGTTCTACGTGAGATAATTTCTTAAAATTTCGCGAATTTCCTGAGGTTTTTTCAGTTTTTTGAGCCATAATTGATTATTTCGGATCCCATTTTTTCTTCAGTTCATCGAGTTCATCGGTCATAAAACCGGTGAGTTTTTTATCATCTTTTTGAAGCGCTGTGTATTCTGTGAATTTAGTTTTTGCTTCTACAATGGCATCTTCACATTTACGAACTTCTTCCAAAGTCATTCGATACACGGGGATTGAAGACAACCATTCAAAGTAAATGAACTTAGCTGCTTTCAATTTATCTTCAAATTCTTTTTTGGATTTAATCCCTGTTACTTTTTCGTTCCATTTTTCTTTAATGAATCGAATGAGTTCTGAGTTCCGATCAATCTTTTCTTTTTCTAAACCTGCCAACCGTTTGAAACGACGGATAAGATGGGTTTTTCTGAAATCACAGAATCGTTTGATAATTTCTTCGGGATTAAAGTTACGAAGTTTTCCTTCGTGAGTGATTACGTTAATTGTAAGGACTTCATTGTTTTCTTTCGTAAAAAGTTCTTTGATTTCTTTTTCGGAAGGTTCTTCGCCTTTTTTAGCGATAAGTTCAATTTTGAAAGTTTGGCTGGAATGGTCTACATAGTCTTTGAGCCAGTTATCTTTTCTCTCAATCAAATCATCTAAGTAGTTCACCACTTTTTCGCGGTTCCAGTTCATTGGAGAATCCACGAGGAATAACTTCCCATCTTCCTTTTTGAATCCAAAGGTAGTGGACATCACTGTGCTACCATTGTCATTTTTGGACAACTTCACTTCTCCGCCGTACCCTTTGTACCATGGAGTTACTTTTTTTGGTTTTCCTGTTTTGAGATAAGTAACTTGGGAATCGATTACATCACTTAGTTTGTGAGCAGGAATGAAACAACGAAACCCTGTGGCAATCCCTTGGATGTTGTTTAAGAGTACAACAGGAACTTTTCCCACAAAGTGAATGGGTTCGTCTTCTGTTTCATCATAGTTTTTGACATAATCAATGTCAGGTAGACTTTCAAAGAATCCTAAATCCTTCGCAAAGTCAGATAGTTTTACTTCTGTATAACGAGGAGAGGCAATTGCATTCGGATCCAAAACATCACCGAAGGTTCCTTCCCCATGCACTAACGGATAATTGTTAGCAAAGGCAAAGTCTTGTGCCATTTGGGAAAGGGCATCTTGGATAGAACGATCTCCATGCGGATGATATCCCATGGCAAGACCCGCCACTTTTACCGTTTTCGTGTGACGGTTACGAGCATCCGAGTTCCACATCGCCCAAAGGATCCTTCGTTGAACAGGCTTTAGACCATCAATTTCTTGCGGAATGGCTCTTGAATCGCATACATAGCGAGAGTATTTCCTTTGGTCATCATTCACTTGGTCTTCAAAGGGGCGTTTCGGATACTGTTCTTCGTTCTTCATGGTTCCAAATGACACAGGGATGGGGTGAATTGACTTGTCAAGCGGTTTTCCCTTTTTAGACTGGCGATACGCACTGATCTATGTCCCCAGAAACTCAAGAATACTCCCGATTCTATTGGCTTTTTTGTATCTTGATTTTTTTTTCTGGAACCAACTGCCAGAACCTGAAATCACTCATCACAAGAGATACCATTTCAGAAATTCCCGCTTCTGTTTTATACATTAAATCTCCCCGAAAAATGAATCTTTCCTTCTTCAAAGAAGGTTCTTCTCACTTCCGATTCATCGAATGGGAACCTGGGAAATCTACCGGATATGCAGAGAAAATTGAGCTTAGTTTCCTTGCTTACGACAGTAATTTTTTATCAAAAATTAAGTCTGAATATGGGAACGAACCATTTGAATCTTATAAAATCATTTGGAACAAAAAGGTTGGAAAATTTAAAAAGGAAGAGTCCGAAAAACGAATCCTTTTTGTTTATACAAACGCATATTTTTCAGAAACAAAAGGATCCACACTCACTTCACTACTAGAAAACAAATCAAACACTGTGGAAATCAAATCACAAATTGAAGAGTTCGATATATTTGAATTAGGTGGTGATTCTGGACTCCTTACAGAAGAAGGAATTCGATCTGAAATTGGCGGTGATAGTCGTTGGTCTCATAGTTTAGGAAGTATGGAATTTTTTTCCCCATCTAGTGTATTCACAAAACAAGAAAACGGTACTATTAAAACAGAACATGTTTCTAGTTATTACGACTATTTACAACTTCGTTATGAATGGAACGAAACCGAATCCGACAAACTATTTTTTAAACCGATCTATAAAGAAAATGATACACAGGTTTTCTTTGTCCCACCTTACACCAATGGGCTCACCACTAAAACAAAAGAACCTTTTGGTTATAAGCGTATCGGAGATTTTTTACTCAAAGAGGAAATGAAATGACAGAAGTTCGTACTCGCTTTGCCCCTTCCCCATCGGGATTTCTCCATGTAGGAGGAGCAAGAACTGCCCTATTCAATTATTTATACGCGAAAGCAAAAAAAGGAAAGTTTTTACTTCGTATCGAAGACACCGACCAAGACAGATCTACCGAAGCTTCTTTCAAAATCATCTTAGAATCTTTAAAGTGGTTGGGAATGGAATGGGATGAAGGTCCTGGTGTAGGTGGTCCGAACGGTCCGTACACTCAGTCCGAAAGAATTCATATCTATAATGAATACACAGACAAACTAATTTCTGAAAAGAAGGCCTATCGTTGTTTTTGTTCTGCAGAAGAATTGGAAGGCAAAAAAAAACAAGCCGATGCCATGGGAATTCCTTATATCTATGATGGGAAATGTTCTGGTTTAACAGAATCTGAAATTCAATCCCAAATTGAGAAAAAAATTCCTTATACCGTACGTTTCAAAACTCCTCATAAAATTGTGATCGTAGATGATATGATCCAAGGAAAAGTAAAGTTTGAATCCAAACTCATTGGTGACTTTATCATTGTGAAATCGGACGGATTCCCTTCGTATAACTATGCCGTGGTGATTGACGATGCCCTCATGAAAATCACTCACGTAATCCGGGGAGTGGGACATCTTTCCAACACACCACGTCAAATTTTGATCTTTGAAGCGTTTGGATTTCCATTGCCTCGATTTGCTCATGCCAGTGAAATCGTAGGAACCGATGGGAAAAAACTTTCCAAACGTGCCGGTGCCACCTCTGTACTTGCCTTTCGCGACTTAGGTTATTCTAGTGATACCATGCGAAATTACATGGCTTTACTTGGTTGGACTTCACCTGATGGGAAGGAATACATGAGTGACGATGAACTTTGTTCCGTCTTTGATGTGGAACGTTGCTCCAAATCTCCTGCTACCTTCGATGTTTTTAAAAAACTAAAAGAAGAAGAAAAGGAAACGGTTGATTTTAATAAACTATCACTCCTTGGACTTGCAGAATACCTGAACCCAAAATCAAAACTCAATTGGATGTCGAATAAGTACATTCGTGATGTGAAAATTGAAACTTTGGGAAAGGAACTCGAACCATTCTTGAAAGATTGTCAAATCCCGGATGCCTACAAACAAGGAACCAATCCACAACTCCTCTCCATTTTAGATTCCGTTCGTGTGTATTTGGACCGCCTCATCCAAGCACCACCCTACATTGAAGAATTCTTTTTAGAAAATCTCCAATTTGAAAATGAAGAGGCCAAACAACTGGTTTTGGAAGGAAACGGCAAAGCAGTAGTATCTGCATTTTACCAATATGTCAAGGCCCATGCCTTAGTGACTCCCGATGAATACAAAGAAGCTATGGCAAAGGCAGGGGAAAGTACAGGCGAAAAAGGAAGGACCCTTTTTATGCCGATCCGAGCCATTACCACGGGGAAATCCCACGGGTTAGAACTACCAATTCTCTTTAGCCTCCTCGGCCAAGAGAAGTTAGTCAAACGGATGGAACAGCTCGCAATGGCCTTGGGGATCACGGTTTAGGAAATTTTTTCCCCTACCGTTCCCATTTAAAGGATTTTTGACTTTTTTTCTGCCTATCTTTCGTGTAATATAAGTAGAAGCGGGGGACAAGGCGGCCATTGACAGCACCATCTGAAGTTTTACCTTATTTGTTATGCCCCTCCGTAGGATCGTATGCTATGTTCCTACCTCCGGATATGTCCTCTGTCAGACATTTCCGAACTGAGCTCAAACGAACCCTGGAAGACAATGGCTTTAGCCCCGACAATATCATGCATATTGAACTGGCTGCTGATGAAGCACTCACCAATGCGGTGGCAGCCAATGTTTCTTGCCATTGTGATGAAACCATCATTTGCCGTTGGCGGATTGATTCCTCAAAATTTACACTGTATATCTTGGATTATGGATCTGGACTTTCGGAAGAAGGTTCTCTTCCCGACACAGACAAAGAACTACTTCGATCTAACCAATCCCAATGTTTTAGTACCTTCCTTGACCATATCAAAAACCACCAAAGTAAAAAACCGGAGACCCTTCCTTATAATGGTTCCGGCCAAAAACATAAGAACATGGGAAAAGGATTGAAAATTATCAATGCCATGATGGACTCCGTTAAAGTAATGTTTCACGGAGAAGGAATGGTAGACGAAGCTCCGGCGGGGTTCAAAGTTATGGGCTCCATCATCGCTCTCGAATACGACCGTTCCAAACACTTATAATTTGATCCTTCATATCAATACTTCTCGCGAATGGCGCGGTGGAGAACAACAGCTTTATTATTTAGTCCAAGGACTGACCACTTTCAAAATCCCTCAAATCGTTGTAGGCCAACCCGGTTCTCCTTTAGAAACAAAATGCAAAGAGAACGGATACGAATTTGTTCCCATCGAAATGCGCGGAGAATGGGATAGGAGTGCTTATAAGAATATTCGATCTCTCTGTATCTCTAAAAAAATAAAACTAATTCATACACATACAGCTCATGCGCATACACTCGCCCTACTTGCAAAACGGAAACACTTAAATATTCCTTTGATAGTATCTCGAAGAGTAGACTTTAAACCTAAAACCAGTTTTTTTTCAAGATGGAAGTACCAACATCTAGCTAACGATTGTTATTTGCCGGTTTCTCAAAAAATCAAAGAAGTGATGATGGAAAGTAAAATTGCTCCAGAAAGAATCATTACTGTTTATTCAGGGATTGATTTAAAACGATTTTCGAAATCTGTCCCTCATGAATACTTAAGAGAAGAATTTCATATTCCTAAAAAATGTATAGTGATTGGAAATGTGGCAGCTCTTGTCGATCACAAAGACCAAGAAACTTTACTCAATGCCATAGCGAAGATGAGAACAAACACAGACTTTCGCCTTATGATTGTAGGTGATGGGAAACTGGAAAACAAACTCAAAACCCAAGCAGAACAATTAGGAATAACTGACAAAGTGATATTTACCGGTTATCGTAAAGATATCCCTGCTTTACTTTCTTTATTTAATATCTTTACACTCACATCCAAAGAAGAAGGACTTGGCACCTCTGTTTTAGATGCTATGGCCTCAGCACTTCCGATTGTTGCTACCAATGGTGGTGGAATTGGCGAAATGTTAGATCATAACGAAGGGGCTTATGTTTGTTCGGTGGGAGATGCAGAGAACATTGCAATAGGTTTAGACAAACTGGTTGGTTCCGAAGAATTGCGATCCAAGTTCGGATCTTTTAACAAAACTTCAGTCAAACGATTTTCTGTCACCAAAACAGTTGAAAAAACAAAACTAATCTATTATTCCTTTTTAGGAGATGCTTTGTACGGAGAAGGAACATGAGTGGAAGACTACTGATCATTGATGGCCATGCTTTGGCTTTCCGAGCTTATTTTGCTTTTGCTGCATCCAACCTCACCAACTCCAAAACAGGACTTCCTAGTGGTGCCATCTTTGGTTTTTGGAGGATGTTATTCAAACTCCTGCAAGATGAAAAAGTAACTCATATCGCGTTCACATTCGATCCAGGCACAAGACTCGAAAGAAATGATTTATATGAAGATTACAAAGCCCATAGAAAACCAATGCCTGAGGACCTCAAACCTCAGATTCATAAAATCTATGAAATGTTAAAGGCTTTGGAATTTCCCATGTACAAATTGGATGGAATTGAAGCTGATGATATCATTGGATCTTTATGTAAAAAATTTGCAAAAGATTTTGAAGAGATCGTCATTTTATCCAGTGATAAAGACTTATACCAAGTTTTAGATAAAAACATACATATGTTACGCGGGAAACGTGGAGTTTCCGAATTTGAAAAAATCGACCCTAAATGGGTGGAAGAAAATATAGGAATCACCAAAGAACAAGTGACCGATTACATGGCACTACTCGGTGATGCATCAGACAACATTCCTGGAGTCAAAGGTGTAGGGGAAAAGGGTGCAGCCAAACTCATTCAAGAATTTGGAAACCTAGAGACCATTTATAAAAAACTAGACCAAGTGAAAAACAAATCCCTTATCGATAAACTAGCAGCTGATAAAGAGAATGCATTTTTATCCAGGAAACTAGCTACCATTGTCACCAATCTCAAACTCGATATTAAAAAGAATGATTTAAAGATCCCAAATTATTACGACCCAGCCAAGGTGCAATATTTCAAAGACGAAGGATTCAATGTCCTCCACCGTGACCTTGCCAAACAAGCGGGAATCCCAATTATAAGCGACGGGGATACTAAAGAAGTAAACCCAGAACCAACTGGAAAAAAGGGAAAAAAATCACAAGAAGGATCAACAGAGAACACTGGGACCGACGGAAAACCAAACAAAGGTTCAGCGGTAACAAAAAAAAGTTACAAACGAATTCAAAACCTAGAGGATCTGAAAAAAATAGTCGCAAAACTAGATCCGAAAAAACCAATTGCGGTTGATACAGAAACCACTTCCCAAGACCCTATGCTTGCGGAACTATTGGGAGTTTCATTCTCCCAGGAACCAGGTGTTGGTTATTATATTGCTTTTTCACACCCTGAGTCCATCTATAGCCACCTCCTCCCTACCCCAGAAGAAGGTCTTGCAGTTTTAAAACCAATGTTAACTGACCCCAAGTGGAAAAAAATTGGGCAAAACATCAAATACGATTTATTAGTGCTTCGTAATTACGGTTTAGAACTTGTCGGTATTTATTTTGATACTATGCTTGCTTCCTATCTTTTGAATCCAGGGGAACGTCGTCATAATATGGACGATATGGCCGTTGACTATTTGGATTACAAAACTATCACATACGAAGAGTTAGTTGGTACAGGAAAGAAAAAACAAAACCTATACGACATAGATCCTGAAAAAGTTTCAGAATATGCCTGCGAAGATGCAGACATAACTTTACAACTTCACAATGTCCTTTCTCCCAAAATGGAAGAAGGAATCCATAAAAAACTATTTTTTGATATTGAAATGCCTGTGTTACTCACTTTGGCAGATATGGAATTTGAAGGGATCGCGGTTGAGCCAGGTTATTTTGAATCACTCTCAAAAGTTTTTGATGCCAAAATCAAAGAACAGGAAAAAAACATTCATTTTTTTGCTGGTAGACCATTTAACATCAACTCAACGAAAGAATTACAAACTGTTTTATTCGAAGACTTAAGGCTTCCCTCAGATAAAAAAACAAAAACAGGATATTCCACAGACCATTCAGTTTTGGAATCCCTTCAAGGCACCCACCCCATCATCGATCATTTGTTAGAGATTCGAAAATTTTCCAAACTCAAATCCACGTATACGGACACTTTGCCAACGCTCATTAATCCAAAAACGGGTCGGATCCATACAAGTTACAACCAAACCATCGCTGCCACAGGAAGATTGTCTTCCACAAACCCCAACTTACAAAACATTCCGATCAAAGATGAGGAAGGAAGGTTACTCAGAAAAGGGTTCATTGCAAAAAAAGGATTTGAAATCCTTTCTCTGGATTATAGCCAAATTGAACTCCGAATTATGGCCCACTTTGCCAATGACCCACAAATGATGGATGCCTACAAGTCAGGAGCCGATATCCATAAAAGAACGGCAGCAGGACTCTTCGGCATTCCAGAAGACCAAGTAACCTCCGATATGCGAAACAAAGCAAAAGTAGTAAACTTTTCAGTGATTTATGGAGTTACTTCTTTTGGGCTTTCCAACAACCTAAGGATCAGTCGCAAAGAAGCAAAAGAATTTATAGAAAAGTATTTTGCTACTTACACAGGTGTAGGCACTTATATGGAAGAAATCGTTGAGTTCTGCAAAGAACATGGCTATGTAGAAACCCTACTTGGTCGTAGGCGTTATCTTCCCGATATCAATTCCAAACATAAAATGGCCAGTGAAGCCGCAAAACGCGTAGCCATCAATTCTCCGATCCAGGGAACTTCTGCGGATATGATCAAACTAGCAATGATTCAAATCCAAAACAAAATTAAAAAAGAATCATTTCGATCCAAACTCATCTTGCAAGTCCATGACGAACTTGTTTTTGAAGTGGATCCCAAGGAAAAAAAAGAATTCTACCAAATGGCCAAAGAAGAAATGGAATCTGCGATGAAATTAAAAGTTCCCATTGTCGCCCAAGGGAAGTTTGGCGGTAACTGGGATGAAGCGCATTAGGCCATTTGCCTTACTTCTTTTCTTTTTTATATTTTATCTTTGGAATACTAAGGATTTATTTTTAAACGATCACCTTTATGGTCGGTTCGACTGGGACATGTATAGTTTCCATGTGGAATTCTTAAGAAAGTCTTTTTTAGAATTTGGAACCACCTTCCCATTATGGAATCCATATTATGGAGCTGGGTTTCCTGTTTGGGAAAATCCAACGAGTAAAGTCGGAAGTTTCACTCATTTATTCGCCGTATTATTCCCCACACTTACTGCTCTAAAGATTAGTTTTCTTTTTTACTTTATTCTCTCTGGAATTCTTAATTTTCTTTCCTTTCGGTTGTATACAAAATCAAATACTTTAGCTTCCTTATTATTCGTTTTTGTATTTCAATTTTCAGGATTTGTATTTCAAAAATTCTATGCAGGCCACTTAAACCAAATCCCTGGATTATTTTTACCTGCTCTTGTATTTTACATTTTGTATTTTGTTAAAAACGGAAATTGGGGAATTGCGATCACAGCCACCGCAATCACCTATATTTTGTTATCTGAAGGAAGCATCTACCCACTGTCTCAAACATTACTTTTAGTTTTCTTTTTAGGAATAAGGGAAGTGTATATATCCGATTCTCCGAAAGAATCCATCTATCGTTTTACGAAATTAAGCGTATTTGTTTTGTTTGTACTTTCTTTCAAATGGATTCCCCTATACCAATTCATCCACTCTGTGGGTCGGTATTTTGTTGGAGATCAATTCCCGTTACATGGGAAAGATTATTATTCAATTTTTTTTGGATCTTCCCAACACCCATTACTTGCTCAGTCCCTTTCGCAAATGCAATATCGGTATTGGGAATATGGGAACTACCTAGGTCAAATCCCTCTCTATATTTTCCCCCTTCTATTTTTCATAAAGAAGCGGATGGTTTTAGTTTTATTTCTACTAGCGCTTGTTTTGTGGGTTATGGCAGGAAATACTTCCGCCTACTCACCTGCGACCCTCCTAAAACACTTACCAATTTATTCCTGGGAGAGAGTGTATCCTAGATGGAGCCTTAGCGTTGTATTTTTATATGCTTGGTGTTTGGCAGTGGGATTCCAAAATCTCTGGGATCTTATTCCGGAAAAATACCAGAGTATCATGGGATCCTTCATCATCCTTTGTTTTCTCATTCACACCCAAGATACAAGAAAAATGAATACCAAGTTTCTTTCGGAAATCTTTGTACTTTCCTTACCTAAGGTATCCGTTCAAAATCCAAATCCATTTCCCATCACAGTTCTTTCAGTTCCCGACTATGGATCTGATTCACGAATGTTGCCTGCATTGAAAGCAGATTTATCGATCAATGATATTTACGAAAATTTAACTTTCTATTTTACTAACAAAACCATTACAGAGAAAGACTATAAGGGAGAATTCTATCTTTTTTCTACGAAGGAAGCAGTGAAACCTATTTCTTGGAAACCTGACCATTACTCATTTGGTTTTTTAAAGAAAGGTGAAACTTTGGTTTTCAATCAAAAGTACCACCCTTCCTTTACGACTTCGGTTCCCGGCATAGATCCATGTTCACTTAATGGATCTTTGGCGGTTAATTCTCCAAAAGATATTAAAGAATTTTCCATATACTACTCGCCCTTAAAGAGTTTCTCCTCAATGGCAAAACCACAACCAAGCTGTAATCTAAAAACCGGAAATTAAACAATAGAATGACAGTCGCAAGATTGGAAATAAATTGCATTTGACAAAAACCAAAACAAGTTCAATATTTTTTTAGTCATGTGTAACCTGCTTTCTTGGCGATTGATTTTAGAAGAGGAAAAAAAGGCAGACTGGTTTCTTAGGTTGCCTCGAGAAACAATCAATCAATTTCTAAAACAATCAACTCCACTCTATGAAATCAAACACCCAAAAAGTCAGATCCAATCATTCCAATTAATCGGTGAATCCATCACAACTGCGACTTGCACTTGGGGCACAAAACCATCTTGGTGTCCCGACTTGCTAACAAACACAAAATCAGAAAAATTATTCTCATCTCCCTTTTGGAGTTTATATGTTAACAATCGAGTTCTAGTTCCAGTGCATTCATTTTATGAATGGCAAACTCAGAATACCGGAAAAAAGCATAAATACGAAATCACATTCAAAAATCCTTATACTTATTTTGCGGGTCTTTGGGGAGAAGAAGATGGAATCCGTTGGATTACTATTCTCACTGGGGATGCGAATGAAAAAATGAAATCCATTCATAATAGTGGTGATAACAAACATCGCCAACCTATCATTATGCCAGAGCAAAACCAAAATCATTGGATGGATCATTCGGTGACAAACCCGAAAGATATAACAGACCTCTTATACCAATTCACTCCAGAGGAAACTACAGAACTTGATCTCAACAAAGAGGCCACTTTGTTTGATTGAATTACAATGGATCTTAAATTTTCGTTTCACAGCTTAGTGTCACAAAAATGTAACATAACAACTAATGGTCCATTCAACTGATTTTCACCTTATTGTCACATTGTCGTAACCGACCCATTTTACCTTATAGGCAAGATAAACCAAGAGGATAGAATCCAATGAAACCAAATACAATAAACAAAACAGAACGAATTTTAGAAGTTCGTTTAGCTGAAAACCAATTGGAAATTGAAAGAGCACTGGCACTACGTTATGAAGTGTTTAACTTAGAAATGGGAGAAGGTTTGCCACAATCTTCTGCTACTCGTAAAGATCGTGATGAATACGATTTGTATTGCCACCACCTCATTGTTATCGATAAATCCACCGATGACAAAAAAATTGTAGGAACCTACCGTATTTTAACTCGTCAAAATGCAAAAAACGGAATTGGTTTCTATAGCGAAAACGAATTTGATATCACATCTATTTATAACCTACCAGATGAAATTGCAGAAGTAGGACGTTCTTGTGTCCACCCTGAATACCGCGATGGTTCTGTGATTTCCCTTCTCTGGCAAGGCCTTGCTGAATTCATGAACAAACATAATGTTCGTTACCTTATGGGTTGCGGATCCATTCACTCAACGGATGCGGGAGTTGCTTCCCAATCATACGGGTTTTTAAAAGCGAAAGAAGCGATTGCCCCTGAGGAATTTCGAGTGTATCCAAATCCTGATTTTGTCCTTCCTGGGTTTGACGCCAATTTTCATGTCGAAGATCCGAAAACTATCTCCAAAAATATCCCTCCACTTTTGAAAGGATACCTCCGAGTGGGTGCTAAAATCTGTGGAATTCCTGCACTGGATTCTGTTTTTGGTACTACAGATGTGTTTATTCTTTTCGACCGCAAGGAAATTACGGAGAGATACGCGAAACACTATATGAATGCATGAGCCTTAACCAGGAAATAGACTACCAGCACCCGACAAAAAAGGACCAAGTTCGATTCTTTGCTTTTACCTTTTTTTTAGTCCTTACGATTTGTGCCGGTTATTTCCTGGGCATTCCTCGGTATTATCTTGGATGGTTTTCATTTGCGATTGCATCGTTCTCTGTGGCCGGAAACGATGCAGTCCAAACCATCGGAACCTTTATCGAGAGTAAAAAATCAGTTCACTGGCTCCAGAAGATTCTCGTTTTCGGTGGCCTTCTATTTTTAGTCCATTTGGCTGCATGGTTTTTGCATGGTGGAGAAATCCATTTTCATAGACTCGATTCTATCCCAGAAACCAAAGACTTCAACCTACTCCAACTCCTGGCACCTGTTCTTCTTGTTGTTATCACAAGGTTACGTGCCCCCGTATCCACAACTTTTCTCGTCTTAGGTCTGTTTGGTGGCAAAAGCATCGACCAAATGTTAACCAAATCCTTCTTTGGTTATGGTCTCGCTTTCCTTGTGGCGATTTTTGTTTGGGCCATCCTTGTCAAAGTTGACCCACATGAATACCATGAAGTCCATACTCCCGATCCTGTAACGGAACGAAGATGGTCACAGTTACAATGGCTTTCCACTATGTACTTATGGGTAGCATGGTTACTCCAAGACACAGCCAATATTGCTGTGTTTTTACCACGCCAATTGGGAATCATCGAATTTTTAACCGCAGTTTTTATATTAATTACAGCTCTACTGATTATCATCCGAACCAATGGAGGCACCATCCAAAGAGTGGTTTCTGAAAAGTCCGATATCCAATGGGCCAAAGCTGCTACCATTGTGGATTTGGTTTATGGGAGTTTGTTATTCTTTTTCCAATCCATAAGCAATGTTCCCATGTCGACTACATGGGCCTTTCTCGGACTCCTTGCAGGTCGGGAAATCATTTTGAACGTCATCACTTACAAGGACCTTCCTTACCTCGACACCTTTCGCAAAGTGGGAAAGGATGTAGTTCTTGCCACCATTGGAATTGTGGTTTCCATTCTTGTATTTTTTCTCTCTTACTTTCTCTACCCAGAACAAAGGGCAAACACCCCTCTAGAATTTTGGAATTCACCCACCCAGGAAGATTCTCTATAATTTTCTTTGACAGTACCCGCAATTGTCAGGGTAGTGTCATATATGAGATTGATTCTCACATAGAGAACAAGGAGCCATTATGTCCATAGCAATGATGTTACGAGAAGGAACTGCCGACAAACACCAGGAAACTGAAAAGGTTCCTTATATCCGGGCAATTTTTAGAGGGGGACTTGATACCCAAACTTATACTTACCAATTAGAAAGCCTACTTGCAGTTTATACTGTTATGGAAGAACTCTACCGCCAAAACAAAGACAACCCTATCCTATCCAAACTTTACTTCCCTGCTCTCTTTCGGGAAAACTCTTTGAAAGAAGACATCGCCACTTTCCAAAAAAAATTTGGAACAAAACTTCGTGGTTCTATATCCAAAGCTACGCAAAACTACATTGACCATATTCAAAACATTGCAAAAACAAAACCGGAACTACTCGTTGCACAAGCTTACGTCCGTTACTTGGGAGATCTTTCTGGTGGTCAGTCTATTAAAAAAGTAGTAGCAAAAACTTTCGAATTGGAAGGAAATGAAGGAACTGCTTTTTATGAATTTCCTGAAATCGAAGACCTTATGGCTTTCAAAGGCATCTACCGCCAAAATTTGGACACACTTCCTCTGAACGATACACAAAAAGCAGAACTATTAGCTGAGGCAAACGCCACTTTTGATTTGAACAAATTTTTGTTTATTGAACTCGATTCCGATCTAAAAGAAAATATCGGAATGGATCGTTACCAGACTCTTTTACCAGCAGGTTAATTTTTGGGATTCCCGTATACTTTAGTAACTTTAGTTTTTTTATCCATGTTGCCGGTGACAATGATTGTACCGGTAGTAAAGGATGTAGTTAAGGATCGGTTGCTTGGATCCAACTGGGAAGTAGCATACTTTACAAGTATCCCTATGCTCGGTTCCTTTCTCTTTGCACCGATTGCGGGAATCATATCCGATCGTTTTAAAAACAGAAAGTATTTCATTAGTTTTTTCTGTTTTTTAGACGCAGGACTTTTTTATCTACTCACCATAGTCACCGATATGGGGCTCTTTCTTTTTTTAAGATTCCTTGAGGGAGCTGCCCATATCTTTATCATAGGTCTCCTACTGAGTTCCGCAGCCGATCGTGAAAATGATCCGGAGAACAAACGTTACTATGGGAAAGGAATTCTTATGGGGATCACGGGAATGTTTTTATCCCTGGGTGGTGCGTTTGGAATGCCACTTGGAATTCTCGGAAGAAAAAATCCGTTATTACCCTTTTATGTAGGTTCTGGGATTCTTATCTTTGTTGGATTATTTAGTTTACTCATGTTAAAAGACAGAGGAATTCATAAAGTCAAAGATTTTAAGTTAAGCGATTTAAAAGTCGCCATATTCGAAAATCCATTTTTATTCGTACCATTTTTATTCAACTTCATCGATCGTTTTACTGTTGGATTTATCATCTCATCTTTCAATATCCATTTAAGAGAAACATTAGCATTTCATCCAGGAATGCTTGGAGTGTTTTTAGGACTGGTTCTTTTCCCAATGAGTTTGTTATCCTATCCATCCGCCCTCCTGTCTCGCAAAACAGGCGTTCTGCCCCTAGTTCTTGTTGGATCAACCATTTACGGAATCTTTCTTGGGCTTTCAGGCACTACCAATGAATTTTGGTATCTATTTACCTTTTTACTTATCTGTGGAATTGGGGCGGGTGTAATGTTTGTTCCTTCCATGATGCTTGCCAGTAAAATGTCAAAACCTGGTCTTACAGCGACTACCATGTCAGCTTTTACCGGTGTGGGTTCGCTTGGGTTTATGTTAGGGCCAGTGGTTTCTGTGCAAATGCAAACGGTCTTTGAATCCATTTTACCTCCGGCTTATAGTTTTTCTGCCTTATCTTTCTTTTTTGGATTTTTGGAGATTGGTCTCGTATTTTTAACCATTCCATTTTTCAAAAAGATTTTGGGAAAAATGGGCAGAATCGATGAGGAAAGAGAAAAGATATCACTTGCCAACCCTGATCCTATCCTGTAGAATCTTTGTTTAGTCCATCTCAAGGTAAGGGTTTATGATCAAAAAACTTTTGATACTCAGCACACTCGCTTCGGTTCTTTTCTTAGTTTCTTGTACTTCCGGAAACAAAGTTCAAGCAGGAAGCACTAAAGTTCATCCACACACAGCACTTCGTAAATTAGAAATCGATATGATTAAAGTGGGGGATGGTTTGGTAAAAACAGAAGCTGTTCTTGGCAAATCTACAGAAAAATCATCCGATCCTAGCGGAACTGTGATGGTATGGTATTTTGCAGAAGATCGTGATGTTCCAGAACAGTATTACACTCTAAAAGAAAAACCAGATGTAGTCGAAAAGTTTTTGAAACTCACTTTTGATCCTAAAAACAAAATCACGGCCAAAGACTTCAAACTATAAAATCATTCTGCCGATTCGGATTCTGTTTCCGCATCTGTAGGACCAGGAAAAGGAAAACCAGGGAAACTTGGTTTGACTTTTCCTTCCACATCATCATCTAACAAATCAACGGTGGCAAATCCTAATAAAAAGTCAAAGGCTTCTGCTACATTGAATCCAAGTCTTGCACCACCGTAGACTCCAGCTGCCAGTTCGAAGTTCCAAGAATAACCTGGTGGATAACCAAAAGGTTTTTGGTCTTCTTGCGGAAGATACACTAAAAATTCCTTCTGACCAGTGGCAGCTACCAAGTCCTTTGTAAGTTCCCGACGGAAATGTTCTTTTTTTCTTTTTTTCCGATCTTTCACAGGATCATACCAATAGGAATAATACCGCATCTTATAACTTTTTACATTGGCCCTTTCGTCAGTTGTGAGAGGGATTCCCTTTTTATCCACGAGCCAATTTCCTTTGGCATCCAATGTTGGTAGTCCGGAATGAAAACTCTCCCCACCTAATACACCAAAGACGAGCTGTTGGGAGTGATAAGTGCCGAACTGCCCACCCCGGAGTCCAACTCCTCGGCCCAAATCTTTTTTACCCATCTCCGATTCTCCTCCTTGGAAAAGAACACCAATGGGAAGTGGTCCTACTTTAACTGCTGCTCCATACATAGGAGTTTCTGCCCCAACAGTCACAATGTCTTGAAAATCATTTTTACGATTTTTCCAATAAGTGGCACATTGTAGAAAAAAAGAAAGGGTAAGGAGAAGTCCGATAGATCGCATTCTTTTCCAGTTTTTTTCATTTTCTACTTTTCGGAATCAAAAAAACACACAGTTTGGAGAGATATGACTTCTTTTGAAGACTTCCCCATGATTGAAGTGAAAAAAATGAATGAGACGGAAGTTCGTCTCTTTGCCCTTCTTTTCAATCTCCTTCGTGAACCGAAAGGGATTAGCTTCCAAAAATTTCGCAACATCATGCCTCGTTTCTATAAAAATGAAGATAGGGAATCAGATCGCAAAAAACTTTACCGCGACCTAAACCAACTCAAAAGCCTTGGATTCAATATCAAAGTGGCACAATTTGGTTACCAATCAGAAGATTATTTTCCTTATTATTTAGAAAAAGAATCCATAGACCGTACTCTTAAATTCACCAAAGAAGAGTTAGAATATCTTTCTCAAGTTTTGTTTGCCACAGATCCTACGATGGAAGGTTTTAGCCTTTCGCAAAAACTATTCTCTCATCATTTGGATCTCATTCCGAAATTTGCCAAACAACCCAAAGAAGAATCTGAAATGGAAGAAATCCCAGATACTTCTAACACAGAAAAAATCCTCCAAGCCATCAAAGACAAAAGAGCACTCACCATTCAATATGGATTTGATTCAAACGAAAGAATCATAGAACCATATCGACTCGTGCGTAAGAACACAACGGACTTCTATTTACTCGCTTATGACCGTGGGAAAAAATCCTTACGTAGGTTTATCCTTCCTAAAATCACTGTGAAAAAAGAATCCAAAGAAGAATTCCAATCCAATCTTAAAATTACAAACCAAGACCTCAACTTCCACCCTTTGTTACTTGCAAAACATCCTGAATTAGAAATTCCATTTCAAATCCATCCTGATTATGAAGACCGTTGGAAATTGTTTTTAGAAGGTGCGCAGTTTGAAAAGTTGGGAGACGAATACCGAGTAAAAACCACAAACCAAAATGCACTTTTCCAATTTTTTGTCTTATCTCCGGAAGCTCTTGTCTCCACTTCCGATCGTTGGAAAGAGACATTCCAATCCTATACAAAACATTGGGAAAATTTGTATCAATTTGTTTGATCCTCAAATCACACCTGTTACCAAGTCGCAGTATTTACAATACTTAAGATGTAAAAATGCCTTCCATTTGGTTAGAGAAGGGATCATCCCGAAACCTTTATCCTCATCTTACGGTGGTTATTTGGAATGGGGAGATTTTTTACAATTGTGCAGAAGCCAATTTAAAGACTCGGCCTCCATAGATAAAACATTAGAAAGAGAAGAAAGCATTCAAAAAACCCAGGAATGGATTTTGGAAAAAAAGTCTATCTTTCATGCCCACCTTCGCTCAAAACCATTTGTTTCCACTGTAGAATATTTGGAATACGATCCTGACCGTGAAGGATGGATCCTTTGGGACTTTCGCCCGATTGGTTCTGTCAAACAAGACATTCTCCGATCCTTTTACTTTCATAAAAAAGTGGCAGAAGGGATGTCACTGAATGTCATTGGATACAAACTCATTCGCATCCAAACGAAATACATTTTCCCTGGTGGGCCAATTTACCCCGAAGACTACTTACTCATAGAAGACATAACTCCGAGAATGGAATCGGAATGGGGAACTCGTGAGGAAGAATGGAAACCATTCCTGTCCGAAATTGAGAGAACAAACGAACAAACTGTACAGTTTTCTTTCCTTGATTCCAAACCCAGTTGCCGGTCTCTAAAATCCTGTTGGTCACCGAGCCACTGCGCGGAAGGGAAAGAAAATGCCAAAGAAATTTTTGACTTCCGAGATAGTTCTGAATTAGCAAAACAGTGGTTTGCCTTGGGGTACAATTCGTACGAATCTGTTCCTGATTCAGAGCTTACCCCCATCCAAAAGATACAAAAACAGGCGCATATCTCGGGTAAAACTTACTTTGACCGAAATGCTTTTGAAAGTTACCTAACAAATGTTACAAAAACTGTAGCATTTCTAGATTTTGAGTCTATCAATCCATACCTCCCCCTTTACCCGAGTACAAGACCTTTCCAACACGTACCTTACCTCTATTCTTTACATATTTGGGATACGGAAACCGATACACTAACGCACAAAACGTACTTACATGAAGATGTGGGCACAGATCCCCGACTTGCAGTCATTACCCAATTGCAAAAAGACCTTCCTGAAGGAATCACCATCTTCTCATTTAATGATTTCTTTGAAAAACTGATCATCCAAGAGACGGCCACAGCCTTTCCTGAGTTTTTAGAGTTTTGGGAAAGAATCAAATCGATGTTTATCGACCTGGCGATGCCGTTCAAAAAATTATGGATCTACCATCCTGGCCAAAATGGCAAAGCATCTTTAAAGGAAATACTGCCTTGTTTTAGTACAGAAAGCCATGGCGGTCTATCCATTCGCGAAGGACAAGATGCAAACTACCAATATTTAAGATTAATAAAAAAGCAGGTGACAGCCGAAGAAAAAAAACGTGTTCTGGAGGATTTGAAAGCTTACTGCAAACTTGATAGTTACGGTTTGTTTTTAATCTATAGAATGTTATTAGAACGATTATCGGTTATTTAATGTTAGGTATCAAAAAATCAGTCGCACAACTTGTCTTTTCGTTACCAGAACATTGGATTTCCACTTTGGTTCGAAAAAATAACCAACCGGAAACTAGCGCTTTGGATCCTCGCTGTGCACTTGCATGTAACATTGCGCGGTTCCTCCCCAAAATGGAACAAATGAGTCCAGAAAAGGCACGCCGGCACTACCGCGATCAAATGCGGATCTTCGATGAACCGGAATTTCCCATTCCTCACATCGAAGACAAACTCATTCCCACACCTAGCGCCTCTTTCATTCCCATCCGTGTCTACAACGCAAACCCACAAAAAAGAAACCTACCCACCATCCTATTCTTTCATGGTGGCGGACTCACGATAGGTAATTTAGACACTCATGATAATTTCTGCCGTAAAATGTCTCATTACACAAAAAGCATTGTGATTGCCGTGGATTATCGTTTGGCTCCAGAACATCCTTATCCTGCTGCCCATGATGATGTTTGGCTTGCTTACCAATATGTTCGTAACACCGCCTACCTCTTTGGTGGATCACCAAACGCAATTGCTGTTTGTGGAGATAGTGCAGGTGCTTTACTTGCCACTACCCTTTGTCTCAGAGCCAAAAAAGATAAGGTCCAAGTTCCTGTATTCCAAGCTCTACTCTACCCAATGCTTGATACGGCAAAAGAATCGGAAACCTACGAACTCTTTGGGGAGGGTTATGTCCTCACAAAGTCAATTATGCGGTGGTTCATCCAAAACTACCTTCCAAACAAAAAAGACAGACTCCTCCACAACAACTCGCCAGTTCTTGCTGACTCCAAGGAACTCAAAGGTATGCCTCCCACTTACATCGGAATCGCAGGTTATGATCCACTCCGCGAAGAAGGCGAAACCTATGCCAAACACTTACAATCGGCCGGCGTGAAGGTAGAAGAACGCCTTTTTCCTTCTCTCGTTCATGGTTACATCCAGCTCACAGGTCTCATTCCCAAAGCCAAAGAAGCAGAATTGGATCTATTCCAGTCCTTTGTGCGTTTTTTTTCTGGGCGAAAAATCTGAGTAAGTCCATTCAAGAATCGACAAGGAAGGATTCGATACTATAAAGGACAGAATTCCCTGAGGTACGTCATGATTCTAAGATTCTCCATCTCTCTCTTTTTCCTACTTGGGATTTCGGCACAGTACGCTGAAAAACCGGCTTCCGCTACCTTGAAGGAACGTGAGACCCAAAAACAAATCGACCTGCAAAGAAAAAATGGGTTTGGTGATAACGAAATTGATACCTTACATGCTAGTATCAGTGGAAACCTGAAGAAAATCAAAAAACTCCAAGATTTAGGAGTGGATAAAACTGCCGCACAATATCTTGCTCATACTCCCGAAGACCACAAAGAACTTTATAAAAAAGACAAAGATGGTAAACCTTACTTAGAAATCAAACTCCCACAAGGACAGTCTTACATTGATTATCCGACTGTTTTTTTGTATGATGGAATTGCTTATATCTACCCTAAGGAAGACTTTAGTGACCTAGATAAAATCATCCTTGCTTTCCGACGAGTGAACGCAGATGGAACTGTCCATGTAAAGGAAATGAGAAGACTTGTAAATCCTTCGCCAAAATCAGAAAGTCCAGACAAAGACGAAAAAGGGGATGCGAAGTTAGATACAAATTCTGATATTCGATTGGAATACTATAGATCCTTAACTTCAGATACTATTTGGCCCAATGATCCGGTACAACCAGCAGAACCGGATATTGCTATGGTGTTAAACGATGAAAAAGACCCACTACCTTATGATAAACAAAAACATATCATGAGGTCTTACAAAAAGATGTTACGTAAAATCTCAAAACAAACTGCATTCAAACTTAGAAGTATTGAATTAGATCAAAAACAAATGATCACAAAAATTTTGGACTATAACACAAACTAAATTAGAAAAACCTTTCTTTAAGTTTGTTGTTTTTCCCTCCGACTGATGAGGAGCTGCGAAATCGTTTGCTCCTCGGTCACATATTTCCTCTTTAAATACGAAAGTGCATTGTTGATAAAACGAGGCACTTTTTTTTCCGCATCAAGTAAATCCATCTTCGTTAACATTAATTCATCGATGGTTGCGAGAGCCAAATTTCTTTGGCTCTGGTGTAATTCAAAATCATCCTCATCTTCTACTATCATGTTTTTTCTTGGAAACGGTTTGCCGCCTCAACTCCCCTTTCTTCGTTCACAAACAAGTTTATGAGTAGTGATAGAAAATAAAAGAAGGCAACCACAAGGAATGCATTCCGAAGGGTTACGAGTGTTTGGATGTATCCAAAAAGAAAGAGACCGGCTGCCGCAGCAATTTTTCCTGAAAGTCCCCACATTCCAAAAAATTCTCCGGATTTGGATTCAGGACTAAAGATACCCACAAGAGCTCTAGAAGCAGACTGAGTAGATCCGAGTCCCATTCCCGCAAGTGATGAAATAAAAACAAATACCCACTGCACAGTCCAAGATTTACCGAGAGTGGCGTTGGCAAAGTTTGTAATGTCGTATACAAAGTAAATTAAGGCACAAGTGACCAACCAGAGAACAAGCGTAAGGTTAAAAGTTTTTTTCGCACCAATACTATCTTGGATGACTCCAAAAGCTAGAGCACCCACAGCAGCAAAAATTTGAATGAAGATAAACATGGCTTGTTTGTGTTCGGCTTCAATATGAATTTCTTGTGATCCATAAATGAAAGCAAAAGAAATCACAATGGCAAGAGCTGCCATAGTAAAAAACAATGAAACCAAATAAATCATTAAGTCTTTGAAGTGGCTTGCATCCTTTAAGGTTTGAATCACACGGTCCTTTCCAATCTTAAAATAATTTACATGATGGGAAACACCTAGCGGAAGATGAGGTTCTTTCAAAAAAAGAAATGTAGGGATTGCAGCGATTAAAAAGAAAATAGCAGTGTAAGGCCCCACTAACTTTAAGTTTTGAAAATTGTCTAAGGTATAATCCCCGAGGGTAGTAGCTAGGGCCACAGATCCAATCCCACCGAAGTAACCAATCCCCCAAGCATAACCTGAAATTTTACCTAGGTCCTCTTTAGAACCAAGAAAGGGCAAAAAGCTGGAAGCAAAGTTTTCTCCTGAAGCAAAGAAAAAATTGGAAAGGGCAACAAGAACCATCCCAAGCCAAACCATTCCTGGTTCTACGTAGTAGAGTAAAAAGGTAGCGATGACACAACCTACATAACTAAGAAAAAGAAAGAGTTTTTTCTTGGAGCTATAGTCCGTAATGGCACCAAATATAGGACCCGTGGCGACAACAAACAAATAGGAGGCAGCAAGAGCCCAAGCCCAAAGGGAATTTCCCATTCGGTACGGATTGTCCGAGGCCATATCTGCCGGGACAACAAGTCTTGTAAAAATCTCACAATAAACAACACTGATGATGACGGTGGTGTAGGAGGAGTTCGCAAAATCGAACATACACCATCCAAAAATTTCACG
The DNA here is from genome assembly GCF_000332495.1 of Leptospira terpstrae serovar Hualin str. LT 11-33 = ATCC 700639. Classification (NCBI taxonomy): domain Bacteria; kingdom Pseudomonadati; phylum Spirochaetota; class Leptospiria; order Leptospirales; family Leptospiraceae; genus Leptospira; species Leptospira terpstrae. Next base: position 60,475 of record NZ_AOGW02000002.1, read on the forward strand.
GTTTTTTTTCTTTTTGGCTTCCGGGGTTCTGTCTTGGGACATAGAGGGTGTTTGAATTTTCCTTGGTTGAAAGTAATTAAAGAGTTTCCCTCCCTTTCGTAAATCTGTCAAATGAATAGTTCAGGTATGGATCCTTTCGATTTAAATTCCCTCATGAGACCCAAGCGGGTCTGTTTATGTCGAATGGTGACTGAAGATGAATTAGTCCGTGCCATCCATGCGGGCGCCGTGACAATGGAACAAATCAGAGAAACCACAAGGGCCTCTACCGGCTGCGGCACCTGCTCCATGCAGGTGTACCACATCCTCCAGCGCGAATTGCAGAATCTCTCACGGAGGAAAATTTCATGAAATTATCGATCAATATGGCCATGACCTTGGACGGAAAGGTCGTTCGACCGGATGGTCGTTGGTATGGCCTTACTTCCAGCGAGGACAAAACCCAAATGGATGTCTACCGTTCGCAATCCGATGCGATCCTTGTAGGAAAAAACTCTATATTAAACGACAATCCTATCGTTAAAATCCGAGCCATACCCAATGCCCTAAACCCAAGGCCAGTCATTTTGGTTCGCAAAGGAACCCTGCCTCCAGACAAACATGTCTTTGAAGAATCCGACCATATCCCTCTCATCATTTGTACAAAATCGAATCTTAAAGAAATCAAAACCAGTCTCGAAAACAAAGCCGAAATTTTTGCATTGGATTCTGATGACATCGATCCCAAAAAAGTTACGGGGATTCTAAAACGAAAAGGATACAAAAATGTTCTTTTGGAAGGTGGGCCCAAACTCAATTTTTCCTTTTTAGAAGCAGACCTTGTGGATCGAATCTATGTCACGGTAGTTCCTTTTATCATCGGAAAAACCGGACTTGCGGGCATTGCCGATCGTAATTCTGAACTTCCAGGTTTTGATAAAAACAGTTGGACCCTCAAAGACCATTTTGCCAAAGGAAACGAAATTTTCCTCGTTTATGAAAAAGGCTAATTTTTTTTAAAATTAGGATTGACGGGTTCCATCAGCATCAAATAGTTTGATATTAAACTATTTAGCAATAAGAGGTTCTATGTTTTACAAATTACTCGCAACAAACAAAGACATTACACTCACCATCCTCCGTGTCACTCTCGGAGTTGTCATTCTTCCCCACGGAGCTCAAAAAGTTCTAGGTGCATTCGGTGGATACGGATTCGAAGGAACTATGGGTTTCTTTACAGGACAATTGGGCATTCCGTACATCTTAGCACTTCTTGCGATCATCGCTGAATTTTTTGGAGCTATTGGTCTAATCCTTGGACTATTGACTAGAGTTGCTGCTTTTGGAATTTTTGCAACGATGGTAGGAGCTACTCTACTCGTTCATTTGCCAAACGGATTCTTTGCTGACAAAGGTGGTTACGAATACCAACTTTTAACTTTTGGTTTGGCAATCCCACTGATCATTAAAGGTGCTGGTTCGTTTTCACTTGATGATATCATTGCCCATAAAATAGAAGGATAATCATCTATAAAATCTTGACTAAGACTATCTAATAGTGTTAGCCAAACTTTGACCTCTCTGATTCCTTGTCTTAAACCAACGATAAGGAATCGGAGATGCACTCAATCAACCTATCTACTCTCCAGTCACTACTACCAGAAGCAAAATTTCAAAATACAAATAGTATTGATTCTGTTTCTTTTACTGGACTCACCTCACTTTCATTAGCTTCTACAAACGAAATTTCTTTTGTAGCATCCAAAACATTTGTAAATGAAGCAAAAGCTTCTAAAGCACGCCTTCTCGTTGTTTCTGAAGATATGGTAGACTCTCTTTCTGAAAAAGCTTTAATCATTGTACCCAAAGTAGAACTGGCTACGGCAAAAATCATACGTCAGTTTTTTCCAGAAAAACAACCTACAGGAAAACATAGTACGCAAGTTGCAATTGATCCTACTGCAAAAATTGGATCCAATACAGACATCGGACATTTTGTAACTATTGGTAAGGATTCTGTCATTGGTAATGACTGTATCATTGAAGATGGAGTAAAAATTGGAGACCGTGTTCATATTGGCGATGGTTCTCGAATTGGAAAAAACTGTGTTTTCTTTGATGATACGATTGTAGGAAAACGTTTTATCGTATTTGGTAATTCTAGTTTCGGTGGCGATGGGTTTGGTTTTGTTTTTGCAGAAGGAAAACACAACAAAATTCCCCAAGTTGGTCGTGTTGTGATTGGTGACGATGTAGAAGTCGGAAGCAATTGTACCATTGACCGCGGTGCTCTTACGGATACAACAGTCGGGAACGGATGTAAATTTGATAATATGGTTCATATTGCTCACAACTGTAAGGTAGGAGATCATGTCATCATTGCAGGTCAATCTGGTTTGGCTGGAAGTGTCACACTAGGAAACTATGTAATCATTGGTGGTGCTTGTGCTATTAGTGACCATATAACACTCGTTGAAGGAACCATCATTGCAGGTGGGTCTAGCCTCCGAACTTCTCCAAAAACAAAAGATGTTTATGTGGGCTGGGACTTAGGTCTTACTTTCCCAGAGTTCCAAAAGTATCGAGTGAATATCAAAAACATTGTGAACTTAAACAAATGGCTCAAACGCATTGAAAACATTGAAAAAAAAGTGGGAATCGAAACGAAAGAATCTTAAATCAAATTTTGGATTCATTCATCCTTTTCATTTAAGAAACCGAATCAACATACAGTTGGATTCGGTTTTGGATTTCTTTTCGAATAGAAGGATCAGGAAAAAGAATTGGATTTCCTTCCGGATCGGTCCAAAAAAATTTCCCTTCATCCGTTTTCCTAAGACTCAAATAAAAAATGGGGGAAGGGTTTCTCCGGTTCCCTTCCAAACCACCTAACCTAAGTGTCACGGAACCCATATCTGATACTACCCATTCGAAAATTTTCCCCATTTGTTCCGTTTTCCATCGGATAGGAAATGTAGGAAGCTCTATTGTTTCCAATTGATCCTCGGATTGAGTTTCTAAGTTTTCTTTAGAATGTACATTGGAACTTTCTTCTTTGGAACTCTTTTGTACCCCTACCTTTGGATATTCTGCAAGTAACCAATGAAAGACACGAAGTGATTCCTCTTTTAAAAATGGTAAATCGTTTAAATCAAGTGAATTCATATTGGGACTAAGGTTGGGAACCTTGGTTCACTGAACCTGCATTTTTTTGAGATTTCGTATCTGTTGTGGATGTAATGGGAGACTTTGCCTTTAATTGCAACTTCGCTTGGTCCCAAAACAAATCTAGCTCTTCCAAAGAATGGTCTTTCAAAGTTTTTCCTGTTTGTGTTACCAAGTCTTCTACGATTCGAAATCTAGATTCAAACTTTTCATTGGCCCTACGTAAACAAGTTTCTGGATCAATTGAAAGTTTGCGGGATAAATTGACTAACAAGAAGAACAAATCACCTAACTCATCTTCTACTCTTTCGTTATAAGGTAGTTTTTTAGTATTTAAAGAACCTTGGGACTTTAGTTCTGTATCCAATTCTTTTATTTCTTCCTGAAACTTTTCGAATACTCCGGAAACGGTAGGCCAATCAAATCCTTGTTTGGTGACTTTGCTTTGTATTTTTTCGGAACGTTGAATTGCGGGGAGTGCTTTCGGAATTGCGGTAAGAATACTTTTATCGGAATCTATTTTCCCTTTGTTTTCTTTTTCCTTTTGTTTTAGTTCTTCCCACTGGGTAAGTACCTGTTCCCCAGAATCTATTCCCGATTGGTTTCCATAAACATGAGGATGGCGAAAAACTAATTTTTGGAATACATCATTGGCGACATCTTGGAAATCGAAGGCACCCCGTTCCTTGGCGAGTTGGCTATGAAATGTAATTTGGAAAAGTAAATCTCCTAGTTCTTCTTTTAGATGGTTGTCATCACCCCGCTCGATGGTATCTACCACTTCGTAGGTTTCTTCTAGTAAATGAGGAATGACAGAAAGATGGGTCTGTTCTTTGTCCCAAGGACAACCCTCAGGGCTACGTAGATCCGCTGTCAGTGCAAGTAAGTTTTCCAAGGGAGAATCAAAATTAGGAGGGTTCACTGATTGTATTTTTCCCGAACCTTGCGGGAAGCAAACGGAAATTTTATCTTGCGAAAGCCCCCCCCCTTTACGAGTCTATCCCTATGTTCCAATCCCGTGTCTCCGTTGCCATCCTCATGGTGATCGCTACTGTCATCAGCCGTATCTTACCACACCCACCGAATTTTACGCCCATTTTGGCTGTTTCTTTGTTTTCGGGTGCCTATTTGACAGACAGACGACTTGCTCTTTTCGTTCCTATTTTGGCGATGTTAGTTTCCGATTTTTTTATTGGATTTCATGACCTCATGCCAGTTGTGTATGGATTTATGATTTTGGCAGTTCTCTTTGGAAAACAAATTGGATCTTCACTTACCAAATCCTTTGGGTATACGGTAGTTGGATCGGTTGTCTTCTTTGTTCTCACTAACTTTGCCGTTTGGGCGACGAGCGGAATGTATCCATTGGATGGAACTGGCCTTGTGACTTGTTTTACACTAGCCATTCCATTTTTTCAAAATTCGATTGCTGGTGACTTAGTGTATTCTGGAATCCTTTTCGGATCTATGGCCCTACTCAATAGAACCGTGTTTGTTACCGCAAAACAAAGCGCCTAAACAAAGTTAATCATTATTTACAACTCTTGAAACATTCGGTGGACACGGGTCTTAGGACCATCTGCCGAATTCTTTATCTTCTCCACAATCCGCAAACGATCTAAAAGCCCCATTCGATTAGCAATTTGAATTCCAAGCCCTGGCCTTGCATTCATTTCCAAAAGAAGTGGCCCTCTTGTTTCATCGAGTACGATATCTACACCTAAATATCCGAGTCCAGACATATCGTAACACCGAGATGCCATTTCTAAAATAGTTTCCCAATGAGGTAATACACGCCCACTTAATGTCTGTTTTGTGTCTGGGTGGAAATGAACAATTTTATCATTACAAACTGAGTGAGTGAGTTCTCCTGATCGAAGGTCGACTCCCACACCGAGGGCTCCTTGGTGGAGGTTTGCCCTTCCTCCTGATTCCTTAGTCGGCAAACGTAACATTGCCATCACTGGATAACCTAAAAATACAATCACACGTATGTCTGGTATTCCACGAAACGATATCTCTTGAAAGAAAGAGTGGCATTCCAATCGTTCTTGTAATATACAAGTATCTGAGTTCCCATCTAAAGAATAGAGACCAGATAAAATCCCTGAGATATGATGGTTAAGTTCTTTTTCTGTAAGTGTTCGTTCATCTACTTTATGGTAACGGATTAAACCATTGGTTGCCTCTGATTCACTGGCTATCACAAGGATTCCATTTCCCATACCACCGTTTGCTGGTTTCACAACAAAACCAGGCCGGTCTTGGATCAGTTCCCTAGTTTTACGAATTCCCCCGAATGTATCTACAACTCCATAATGATAAGGCATAGGAACGTTGAACTGCCTTGCGAGTTCGGCAGTTTTCCATTTATCATCAACTAACGGATAGTATTCTCTTGGATTATAAGGTAAAATGTATTCGCCGATTCGGCGGTTGATTCCAAGAACACCCTCTTCTTCAAATTTTTTGAAAAGAGAGATCACTACTTAAATATTTCCTTAAATCGAAAAAGTTCTGAAACTCTGTATCCTTTGTATTGGCCAAGCAAAATCTGAATGGCTATCACAACAAACAACAATTCGGGATGAGTAAAAAAGAGGATTTGTAAGGATCCAAAAAAGAATATCATATAACTGATTAGTGCAATGAGTAGTGTTCCCGCTAAAGTCACAAAGGAATGCATTATCCCTTCTTCAATGATCATAATCGAAAATCGTTCAATAAAAATTGTGGTGATAACAATCGGAAATAAAGTCACACTCATCTGATTAAAAAAAGATATTTCTTCATTCAAAACAGAAAATAAAATCAGCGTAATGACAGTGATGGTGAGTAAAATAGAAAGCCTAGGAACTGCCAAAAGATAATATTTATCCAAAGCATACCTTTCAAAAAAACCAAGCCCAATCATCAAAAGAAAAAAACTAATCCCAAAGAGGAGATTCGTCTCATAAAAAAACATAGCAAGTAATATAGGGGTAAATATTCCAAAGGTTGGAATCCCAATCATATTCCTGGCCACAGACAAAACCAAAGCACCGATAGGAATGAGAATCACCAAACGAAACAAATTTTGTAAAGGTGTGGGAAGGCTATACAAAGAATAATAACGTAAAAAACTATTACTTGAGGCCACTTCTTCGCTATATTCTTTAAAATTATAACGATTTACATTTGATTTAGTAATATAAGCAGTATAACGAAAAGTAGCCGGTTCTTCACCAAGGGAACGCCTCTCTTCTACAGACTTCCATAGTGGTAGATATCCACTGACACTATGTGCAAAAATGTTTTTGTAAGTAGACACAAAATACCATTTCCCATGAATTCGGATTTCATTCCAAAAACTCAGTTTTGACTTATTGTCTTTTGTGTTTTGTTTGGATAAATCAAAGCCAGCCACTGTCCGTGTTTGGATTCCCTTCATACGACAAAGCAAAGAAAATAACATGGCTTGCGTATAAGCACTGCCATTATTCAGACGAATTGTATCTGCGAGTGTAATTTCCTTGGTGGTATTTAAAACTTCTTCAGAAATAAAATAGTATATTTGTTTGGCGGAGGCAACATTGTCTTTGTCGTAGGGATGAATTTGTTCAAATAATTTTTTAGCTAAACGAATTTCTTCTGGAGAAAAGTTTTTTAAAGAAAGGTAGTATGGCTCTTTACTTGGTTGTTTTTTATTTTCTGGAACAATTTCTGGTTCCGGATTGGAATGAGAGTATGGAAGAATTTTTATTTTCGCATAATATCCGATAGATGAATTCCAATCTTCTCCTTCCCAAATCCCCAAATGACCATACTGTTTTTTCTGTAGTCGAAAATCTAGATCTTCCACTTTGGTATTAGATTTAAGAACTCTAGATTGGATGAATTGTTTTGGAATAGGAAAGGTTACTTCCGATATCGCCACATTTTCTTTTGGGAGGATGACTACTTGTAAATTAACTGTATCATCGACTTCCACAGGCAAAAGTGATAATTCTGCAACATTTAGTTTATAAAGAATTGATACAATCGGAAGAATCATCAGGATAGATACAGTAATTAAAGTTTTACGATCCAAACTAGTCCCCTAAGGCATGTGATAAAGACACATCTACCAGAAACTTACCCATTAGGAAGTTTCTGCCAATAAGTATAGGATAAGTCAGATTTGTTCTGTCATTTAAATTAATAATCACTTCTTCCTTATACTTTCCCATCTTCATCAATTCACTGATAATGATTCTATTTTCAGAAATACCGGAAGTACTAGTCACCTTTGCTTCTTTGATAAATTTACTCTTTAAACGAACCGGTTTTTCGTCGACGAAGGTATCAAATAATACAAAAACTTCACCATTTTCTGTGACTCTCTCTATATTAATCGCATGAATGGAACAGGATTTAGCACCAGTGTCTACCCTGGCTCGAAGTTTCAATTTCCAATTGGGAAATTCAACCCACTCCACTCGCCCAACAATTGGCTTTAAATATTGAGGAGGGATGACAATCGGTTTGATATGTAAATCAGGTTTTTTTTCGATGATTTGTTTGGAACCAAAACAATTCGCCAAAACCAGAATTAGAAATAATATAAATGAGTATGTGAATTTACGAAAAAATATTCGCGAATGAAATGAGGGAAGGTTCATAAAATGTCTGGAAAATCTCATACTGACTTACGTTGTTTATTTTTCACTTCATTTTGATACGCATTGAATAAATCAATGTATCTCAAATATCCTAAACATTTACCATCTTCAACAATCGCAAGTTTGTCGACATCATATTCTAAAAGAATGCGAAGAGCCTTACCCAAAGTGTCCTTTGTGCAAACAGAGGGAACATCTTGTACAATTTCTCCGCAAGTAATCAGGTTTTTTAAATCTGCTTCAAATTCCGGAAGGATTCTATTTTTTCGAAGTGATACAATTCCCTTATACTCTTCCCCTGATCCCACAAGTATAAAATCACTCGCTTGGATCCCGGGTGCATTGGACTGTAACTCCGTCAACGAGAGATGTTCGGATACCATTGCATACTTACGAAATTCAGAAAAATGATCGGTGATACGAATCCGATCCATAATGTCTTGGTTCATATCCCAATGATGGGAAGGAGACAAAAATCTATTTTTGATTTGGTTTCGGTAAATGGAAGTTCTATGAGACAAAACGACGGCAACTACAGATACAATCATAAGAGGAGGTAACAATTCATAACTTCCAATCATGTCGCAAACCATAATCATTCCTGCAATCGGTGCACGAGCTACACCGGCAAAAAAAGATCCCATTCCTACTAAAAGAAACGGAAAGATGATGATATTTAATTCCGGAAACAACACTTGAGCCATAGAGCCAACAAATGCACCTAACATACCACCAATGGCAAAAGATGGACCGAGTAATCCTCCAGAACTTCCTGAGCCAACAGTGAGTGAGGTAGAAAACACTTTAAATAATGCAACAGCTAAAAGGAAAAAAGGACCAGAAAACCCAAAACTAGTCGATTGTAAAACTTCCCCATTGATCATTCTTTGGATGAGTCCAAATCCAGAACCTAATACTTCAGGAAACAACAAAGCAATACATCCGACAATGAGTCCACCAAACGCTGGTTTTAAGTAATTTGGCAAAGGAAGTTTGGAAAATACATCTTGAACTAGATGATATACTTTCACAAAAAAATATCCAACGATATAACAAAGAAGTCCAAGCAGAATGTATAATGGTATATGCCGATAATCATTCAGACTATATTCTTGTACTGAAAATATAGAGCCACTTCCCGCAATACTTGTATATGTAAGATAAGCGGTAACCGAGGAAAGAATACAAGGAACTAGAGAATCACTTTCGATATCTTCTTGGTATACCATTTCCACCGCAGTGATGGCACCACCTAAAGGAGCACGAAAAATGGCACCGAGGCCGCCCGCAGTTCCGGCTAACATCAATGTCCTACGAGCCCGAGCTCCTGCACCGAGAAAACCTGCCAAACTGGAACCAAACCCAGCTCCAATTTGTGCGGTGGGTCCTTCCTTTCCGCCCGAACCTCCGGAACCTAACGTAAGTATAGTGGCGAGCGCTTTATAAAAAGGAACTTTGGCCTGAATTTTTCCTTCATTGAAATGGAATGCATAGATGAGTGAATCTGTTCCACCTCCTTGGGCTTCCATACAAAAGAAACTAGTGATGATTCCAACAAGGAGACCACCGATGGCAGGTAAAAAAACAATCCAAAGAGGAGAAATTGGGCCAACAGTTCCAATGGAATGGAAGTGTAAATCCCCGGAAGGAATGCCCGGATCATAACCCATTAGGTTACCGAAGGTAAAGGATTCCGTCCATGTTAAGGCCCAGTTGAAACCATAAGCTCCAAAACCAGAAAGCAGACCAATGAATAGAGAATAGACATAAATCGATCGCGGTCCCTGGATAGAAAACACACCCTTTAGACCGAAATTTGACCCCATAGGGCAAGATTGGAATTTCCTCTAAATTTCCCAAGGAAATTCTGAATCCTCTTGACCAGGGAATGAATTCCTGTGACGATTGGATGGTATGGTTCGATCTATCGTAATCCTCTTGGTATTTTCCTCAGTTTTTACCGCTTGTGGTCTTAAAAACGAAAACAAAGCGGAATTGTCTATGCTTGCCGAAGGAGAACCCGGCCTCTACTTCTTAGGGGAAGTGGATAGCGATATCACCACTAGCTGTGGGCAAGCCACGCCAGCTACTACATCAACCACAGGAACTGGGACCACAACAGGAACTACTGGGTCCACATCAACATCAAATAACACACGTTTTACGGTTATTTCCCAACTTATCTTTAAAACAAAGGAAACTCTAAACCTTCGTTTTACTTATGATAGTACACAAATCCAAGGAAAGATCGATCCGCAACAAGGGTTTGTACTTGCTGGAGGAGCATTCGGTAAAACTGTCCAAGGAACGCAAGGGACCGTAGAATGGTTTAACCAAGGGATTAATATAGATACAGCACTTCAAAGTGCACAACAAATTTCTTTCTTTAACTTGGAAATCACTTTAAACGGAACTTATAGCTCTACTACTGCATCGACTACGATTTTAAACTCATGTAATACTTTAGATAGTGTGAACTGTACATCAGGAACTTCAACAACACAATGTTTTACATCTGATAACAAAACTTGTCTCGTACAAAATACAACTACAGATGCAAAGTCTGTTATCATTCGCGGAACATTAAAGTGTAACGCTCCAAATATCGTTCCACAATAAAATCCAGCTAACGATCTTAAAGATTGTATCGGATCCTCATTTGTCTTTTTTTCCTTCCACTTTCTCTTTCGGCAGAAGGTGGTCTTGGACTTTGGCATTTAGGAACCAAACCTAATACCAAACTAACAGACCTTAACCCCAAAGACCACAACTCCCTCTTCTATTTCGGATTTACCAAAGAAAGTCACTACTACCAAATCAGTTTAGAAGAAAGTCCTTCGAGATACTTTCACTTTGAAAACGGAATGATCTCTGAACTGGATTATGAGTTAATTCAAAACGGAGAAATTGTTTCAAAAGTCCAAACAGGATTGGTGAGAAAAAAACTTCCAGAAGTTTCATTTTCAGGAGGATTTGTTTTTCCAGCAAAGGAAAAGGGTACCTACCGATTTCGAATTCGCTCTGATGATACTCATAGAGTCAACTTTCGCATCCGAGATGAATTTAGTTTATTACAATATACCAAATCGATCTCTCTTTGGCAGGGTTTCTATTTTGGACTATGTATTCTAGTTTGCCTTCTTTCTGCAACTCAATACATAATCTTAAGAGAAAGAATATATCTACTCCTGACTTTTGCGACAGTTTCCATTTTATTCACAAACGTTCTTAGATCGGGTTTATTTTATGAATATGGATTTAGTAATTGGGAGTGGTTTTATAGATACGTGCCGGGTCTTGTTTCGCTAAGTCCATTCGGACTCATTCTTTTTTTAAGAGAGTTTCTTCATACCAAACAGAAATATCCCGATGCAGACAGATATTTAATTTTCTATGCTTATTTTTTATTAACCTCCATCCTTATCGTATTCATTGATCTTCAATTATATTTCCGATTTATTTATGCTAATAGCCTAATACTCTCTACTGCGAATTTCAGTTATGCCATTTATTGTATGATAAAAAAAACTGAGAGTGCAAATGTCTTATTTTACGCATTTTTAGTCAGACAAATCAGCACAACTTTACTCATCTTTGCTAACCTTGGATACTTACCTTCTTTTCCATTTTTAAGTTCAGCCAATGAAATTGGGGCTGCGGTCCAAATGACAATATTTACGATAGCAATTTCAAAATTCCAAATCCAAAACCGTATCATAAAAGAACAAACAGTAACCAAAGAAAATGCAGAACTAGAAACTATGGTTTTAGAACGAACCAAAGAACTTCAAACTCAAAAAGAAAAACTAGAAAGTGCCCTATTGCAAATTAGTCATACGGAAAGCCAACTTGTATTTTCCGAGAAGATGTCAGAATTAGGAAAACTAGTAGCCGGTGTTGCTCATGAAATCAACAACCCTCTCAGTGCGATCAAAGCATCAATTGAAACGCTGATTGAATCAAAAAACAATGAGATCAAGAATATAGGTAATAAAGAAAACATCTACTCATCACTTAACCCGTCTGAAATCAAGACCATCAAACAAATGTTTACCTATCAATCTGATTTTGGACTTGTAGCAAGTTATACGGAACGAAAAGACAAAAAAGCAAGTCTTAAAAAAACATGCAAAGATAATGGTTTAGATATCGATGAAGGTATGCTCGAAAGATTTTTGGATGTGGGAATTACCAAGTTGTTCGATGAAGAGATCGCCCTTCTCAAATCAGGACAGGAAAAACTTTCTAATTTAATTTTTGAGGAAAAAAACTTCAAACTCCATTTATCCATAATTCAGATCGCCGTAGACCGATCTTCAAAAATCATATTAGCTCTCAAAAACTTTTCTCGTATAACAAAAGCAGAAGAGAGAAGGATCTTCACTTTACTTGAAAACATTGAAACAGTATTAACAATTTATCAATATAGAATGCGAGGGAAAGTTTCATTAAAAAAAACTTTTCTGACAGATGCAACAATCCTTGGTTGGCCGGAAGACTTAATCCGAGTATGGACCAATTTGATTTTAAATGGATTGGAAGCCATGAATCAAAAAGGAAACCTTATGATCACTACAGAAAAAAAAGGTAATCTGGTAGAGGTCAAAGTTATAGACAATGGCCCAGGAATTCCTTTAGAAATTCAGAAAAAGATTTTTGATCCTTTTTTCACCACAAAGAATCACGGAGAAGGAACAGGAATGGGACTTGGAATTACAAAATCGATCATCGAAAAACACAAAGGTAATATCTATATAGAATCAGAACCTGGCAGGACTTGTTTTTCTATCCAACTTCCAGTGATTGAATTCATTGATCCCAACGAGCCATTTATTGAAGATTATTAAGTGAGTCTATCCAACTGTTCTACAAATAACTGCCGTTCGGAGCTATTTGGAAATTGATTTAAAAAACTAAGTAAATAGTTTTTTTCAGAACTCAGCTCTTTTTGTAACATCGAAGATATTTTTTTAGATTCCATCAAGTTCAAGATATACGATTCATCAGAAGAATTTCTTTCTTCTTTTTTGAATACAGATTCTAACTTTCTTTTTTCCAAGAGACCCAGTTGGTTACGAAGAACTAATACGGGGTAAGTAAATAATCCATTTTTAAAATCTTTTAAAAATTCCTTACCACTCACATTCGAATCAACAAAGTAATCCAAACAATCATCCTTCTTTTGGAAAAGTTTTCCTAACCTAACACCAAAATCACGAACTATAGCCCTTTCTTTTTTTGATTTACCAGCAAGGATGGCACTTGCTTCCGTACATACACCGAAAAGTGAAGCTGTTTTTCCATAAATGATTGAATCATATATTTTTAAGGAAATTTTTGGATTTTTTTCCCATTCCATCTGTAACAATTCACTTACAGAAAGATCCTTTAACACTTGAGAAAAAATTTCCATTAGATCTGCATTACCAAGTGAGTTAAGTCTACTAATTCCACAAGCTAACAGATAATCACCGGCAAGAATAGCAGTTTTGTCTCCAAACAAAGAACCAATGGTTGGTTTGCCTCGTCGAATGGGAGCATTGTCTACTACGTCATCATGAAGTAAACTTGCTGCATGGATAAGCTCTGCAACACTTCCTACATCAAGCCAGTTCTTATCTTTTACATTCAGAAATTGGCAAAATAAATAATGAGAAAAAGGCCGAATCCTTTTTCCACCAGATGTGATGACATGTTTTTTTATTTTTTTAAGAACAGGAATGTCTTCTTTGATGATTCCATCTAAATTTTTATCAAACTTCGCTAAGATGGATTGGATTCGAAGATTTGATTTCATTTTTTATTCCACATGAGTGGATTTACTGTCTAGAATCTGGAGGTGATCTTTAATTATATTTTCCATCTCTTTTGTTTGGTTGTCTCTGTAGATGTGAATAAGATTTCTACACATACGTTTGATCATGGAAAGTGTGGAGGCTTTAGTGAAATATTTTGGCGAGTTGGAATATCCATTTGCTTCCAAAAACTTCTCACAAGTAAACTTATCTAACAAAACACCGCCATGAAACGGATCAATGTAGGTAAAGTAACCTTCCGATTCATATTGTAATAGAAAATGGAGTGGTAAATTGGTTCCGTAAAGTGGCAAACCCAACCTTTGGCCAACTAACAAATACACGACGGACAATGAAATTGGAATCCCCAATCTACTTTTGATTACTTGAAATAAATAAGAATTACCAGGATCGTTATAATTTTGGATATTTCCAACAAAACCTTCTTCTTGAAATAAAACCTGACAGAGGATTTGCACTTTGAGTTCATCGGTTAAATAACCAGAGTGGTCATCATACAATTCAGACACTCGAAGAGCAATACGATCCAATTCGTGTTTGATTTCGGCATAGTTTTGGTCAGGAAAACCAATACTAGATAACTGCACTGCCATCTCTTCCAAATCTTTATAATGATTAGTATTCCCGCGTAACGTGAGTTTGAAGAAGGAATGACGAAGTCTGTGACGAGTAATCTCTGATTTTAAATTACGAGCTTGCACACGAAGATAAGGATCTTTCACTTCATCCAAAGCAGATTCCAATTGGATCTGCCATGGAATGCGAGAGGCAATCAGTTTTAATAGAAATCGTTTTTTTTCAGGAGGGGCAACTTCCCAATCATACAATAAACGAGTGATATCATCCGGATAAAAGTCAGGAAAGGAAGTTTGACCCATGCAAAAACTATCTTTATAAAAACAAAAATGTCAATCGAATCTAAAAGATTATGCTAATTCTGCAAGTGCTTGCGCTTCTTGTTCTTTGTTCGGAGGTGTTCCATGCCATTTAGGATTATTCTCCATGTAAGAGACACCTTTTCCTAAAATAGTTCTAAACACAATTAGTGTTGGTCCACCGGTATGTTGTTTTGCTTTCGCAAATGCAGCAAAAATATCTTCCATATTATGTCCGTCTGCATTGATTACGTTCCAACCGAACATCTCGAACTTTTTATCCAAAGGTTCTAACTTCATCACTTCTTCTGTGTTTCCGTCAATTTGGATATAGTTACGATCCATAAAGGCAATAAGATTATCTGTTTTGAAGTGGACTGCAGATTGTGCTGCTTCCCAAGTCATTCCTTCGCCACATTCTCCGTCAGAAATACATGTATAAATTTTATATGTCTCTTTTTTCAGTTTCGCACCAAGTGCCAAACCAACAGATACAGACAATCCCTGTCCAAGAGATCCGGAACTAGATTCAATACCCTTCATATAACGAGTGGAAGGGTGGCCTTGAAGATAAGAATTGATATTACGAAACGTAAGTAAATCTTCTACGGGGAAATAACCAGAAAGTCCCATAGAAGCATAACGAACCGCACAAACATGACCATTGGAAAGTATGAGGCGATCTCTTTCAGGCCATTCAGGATTTTTGGGATCATGATTTAAAATAGAAGTATAAAGTGCCGCGTAGATATCAGCAAGTCCAAGGGGTCCACCTGGGTGACCAGAGTTGGCTGCCGTAACCATTTTGATTACTTGGATTCGGATATCTTTTGCAAATTTTTTTGCGACTTCAATTTTTTCCATGAACATTCCTTAAAGCGGTTTTGATTGAAATAAAAACAGACCGGAGATATAAACAATCGTGTACAATGGCAAAAAGATGTAATGCAATTTTACATGTAAGTTTCGTTTTCTTTTCCACCCCAAATAACCCATACACAACATAAGTATTAGGGCTATAGCTGCAAAAAAACGATGAATGTGTATAATGATTTCCGGTGCTATTGGATAAATTTGGTGCTCCGCAATGCCACCTAACAAATATTTAATGCTAAGTAAATAGACAGCTGCAGAAAGATTTGCTAAAATCCCGATGGTATTGAAGAGCCTATGTCGTTTTTGGTCAGTCTTTCGAAAGAAATACCCCAAATAAAAACCGATTATGGAAATCGTCATGAGAGAATTGACCAAAAACAGTGCCATCTCCTGTCATTCTGAAAGAATCCACCTCCGCTCAAAGAATTTTTATTTGACCTTAACGGCTTTTCACAAAAATTGGAAATGCATGCCGCCTTAGCTCAGTGGTAGAGCAGCTGTTTTGTAAACAGCCGGTCGGAGGTTCAAATCCCTCAGGCGGCTCCATGCAACTTCTTCGGGTAGGTACTCAAGTGGCCAACGAGGGCAGACTGTAAATCTGCTGGTTTTACCTTCGAAGGTTCGAATCCTTCCCTGCCCAAACAAGTCTCTACTACCACAGAAAGAAATCCCCAACTAACAACCAATTGAAGGATTCGAATAAAGGAGCTCGACTTCGACCCATAGGGAGAAGTTTCCGCACGACGCGGAAAAGAGCGACGACGGGCCCGCGCGAACGTAGCCAGGATGGCGGAGTGAAGGGTGGGCGAATCCTTCCCTGCCCAAACAAGTCTCTACTACCACAGAAAGAAATCCCCAACTAACAACCAATTGAAGGATTCGAATAAAGGAGCTCGACTTCGACCCATAGGGAGAAGTTTCCGCACGACGCGGAAAAGAGCGACGACGGGCCCGCGCGAACGTAGCCAGGATGGCGGAGTGAAGGGTGGGCGAATCCTTCCCATTTATAGATTGTTCTCCCACCTAGTGAATGTTATCAAAGGTCCAAATGAACAAAAAAGAAAGAACCTTACAGTTTCTATTTTTCCTAGTGTTTCTGATTGGCCTATCTGGTGGAATTACCAATTTGATTCGAGGTGTTTCTATCATCTTTCCTGATGGAACGTCAGTGACTCCTTATGCGGACAATGTATATCGATATTTAGCAGGGATACTTCTTGGAGCAAGTTTCATTGCTTTATGGATTGCTCTTACCATTCGCAAACAAGGTGACCTAGTTTATATCATGGGTGCTGCTGTTTTTTTGTCTGGAATGGGACGTTTGATTTCTATGGTTACTGTCGGAATGCCAACAGAAGCCAGGCTCTATATATATGTTAGTTTAGAACTCAGTTTGCCTATCGTTATGTGGATACTACAATTCTTAAGACAAAAAGATATTGTTTCTCAGTAACATAAAATCTATAGCAACCAGTTCTGCATCTTCGTTCGATAGAAAAAATAGGCTCCCTCTTTTTTCCTTTGCAACTGCACGCCGAACTGGCCTCGTTTGGAACGCACAACAGATACCAAATACAATGCCTCTTGCCCTTCCCAAGTGACTGTAGGAAATATTTGTTTTCCTGACGCATCATAGAAGGCCCATTGTGTTTCTTCGGTTTCAGTCAGTTCTTCACTAAAGAACTGATCTAAACTTACTTCGGTTTCCGGTAAAAATTGACAGGTAACGGAAGGAGCAATGGAATTACGACCAAATACCAAAAGTGGTTTTTGTTTACAAAAACGGATTTGATCCCGAGAAGATCCAAGTTCCAATCGTAAGTATTGTTCCGGTGTGACTAAAAAATTTGCGTACACAGGATAGAGCGATAAAAGAAAAATGAAACTTAGAGTATAAAGAAAGAAATTACGATTCATTAGTTTGTCCCCGGAAATAACAAAGTTAAAAATTCATTTCCTTCTCTTTCTGCTAAGATACGAATGCTACTTTCATAAGGTCTCCATGAATTGTTGGAATTAGGAGAACAGTAATAATACAATAGAGTTTCAATTTCATCTGTAGAGGACGAAGTAAATTTAAATGTAGAACACATCTCTTTTGTATTTCCTTTGAGTACAAGAGATTTAGATGTTTCTAAATCAGCTCTAGGTTTGGATCCAAAACTTCCACTCATGCGAAAGTAACGTGCAGACAATTCATATTCGGCTGTTTGGCGATAGTAAACACCCATCAAATACAAAACGTCTGACTTTTCCTGCTCTGTGCGCTCAGTTTCTGTTTCACCGAGTATCGTTTTTAAAAATTCCTTACCGGAATCGGCTCCCATTTTAAATTCAGAAATCCCAATAAATAAAGGGGTTTTCGCCATCGAAGAATTTTCTGCATAAATCGATAAAATTACTTTATATTGTTTTCGTTTCAAAAGGAGTATAGATGCAAATTCATATAATTTTTGTGAGTTTGCATTTTTTAAATAATTCGAAAGTTCTGTGAAATGATCGGAAGAGGCCTTGGATGCCAATACATAAGTGGCCGAAAGTTCGGATACAGCTATTGGCTTATAAATTTCCGTTAGGTGAGACCAGATCCATCCCCTTTCTTTGGATGCAATGACGGAAGGAAACTTACTTCCCAAAAACAAAGCATCCAAAAGTTTCCCATGTTTTTTATACAAAAAGAAAAGTCTTGATACTACTGCCTTTTGTAATTTTCCCGATGGCTTTTGGCTTAGAGCTTTTTCATACAAAGGAATAGCAAATAGAGTATTCAATTGTTCCATCTCATACCCTTCTTCGTAGTATGAATTTGCAGACAGAGTAGAATTAAATACTATAAAGAGTAAAATAACACAGAATGAAATGAGTTGTATGCGGTTCGATTTCAATTAATACAATCCTTTCATCAAATCTTTGTTCTCTGATTGCACAGACTTATGATCCTCTGTACAAATTCCTTCTGGTGGATGATCGGAAAGGTAGAGTTCATTGGTTGCAGGACATGTGGGAGATGCAAGTTTACCTGTTAAAGAACAAATTTTATAAGACTTTGCATATACAGGTTGGCTAAATTGAATTTTTGGAATGATGTTTTTTTTATCGATAGAGGATACAATCTCTCCCCAAAGTGGTGCTGCCACCGCTCCCCCAAGTCCACTACCACCCATTCCAAATTTTGGATTGTCGTATCCAATCCATACAGCCAATGCTAAGTCTGGCCTTGCGCCCACAAACCAAGCGTCTTTATAATCATTTGTGGTTCCCGTTTTACCAATGAGGTCTCCCGCATAACCACCGCTCCGTACTCCACTCGCACGTCCACTATCTCTAAGTAAAGATACCATCACTTCGGCGGTATCAGGACGAATCACTTGGCGTTCTGGTGGAAGTTTTAATTTGAATTCGTCTGTGCCACCCGCTTCATACAAAACCACACCTTTTGCATTTTTAATTCTTTGGATGAGGTAAGGTCGTTTCACAGTTCCTTGGTTTACAAATCCTGTAAACGCAGATGCCATCTCCAAGGGAGAGATTTCTAATGTTCCCAAAGCCAAAGACAAATCACCCCGATAACGAGCTTTCTTTTCTGCATCGTTCGGGAAAAAATATTTCGTAAAATAACGTTCAATCCCAGCACTTCCCAATCGTTCTGCTACTTGTACGGCTGCTGTGTTTTTTGATTTCACAAGCGCAGTCCTTAGAGAAATTTCTCCATCAAAACTTCCACCCAAGTTTTCAGGAGCCCATTCCTTTCCACCTCCACCACGGTAGTACAAAGGTGCATCTAATATTCTTGTTCCTGCTTGGATCACACCGGCATCAATGGCCGAGGCGTATAACACTGCCTTGATGGAACTTCCTGTTTGTCTACGCATTTGAGTGGCTCGATTAAACTGGTTTTGTGAATTAAATTCCTCACCCCCATGAATAAATAACACCTGACCTGTATTTGGTTGAATTCCTACAATGGCTGCTTGGACAGCACTAGTATCTTTTTCAGAATCTAAACTATCAGTATTCCATACTATTTCGTTTAAGATGGCAACTTCTTCCATTTTCTGCCGAAAAGCTAAATCCATAGGAGACTCCGGTTTCAATCGGACTCGTTTTTTTTGGATTTTTCCGGACTTTCTGTTTTTTGTTAGATACTCACGTACCATGGGACCAATCAGTTCTTGTGCTCCGCGATCCAAAGTGGTTTCTACTGTATACCCACCACTTTCATAAATATTTTTATCTCCCTCTAAGGATGATAAAATTCCTCGAACATGTTCTGTTACATAAGGGGCAATGTCTTGTCTCGAACCAAAAACAGTTTCATTCGGAGAACGAGTAGATAGATTATGATAAAAACTAACAAACTTATCTCGATCTAAATTAGGATAAATTCCCCGATTCCGAAACATTTGTAATATGGCCCTAACACGAGTATAGGAATCTTCAGGATTTTTCAGTGGAGAGTATTTGTTAGGTGCAGAAGGAAGTGATGCTAATAGAACCATTTCTTCTTTACTGAGCTCCATTGGATTTTTTTGAAAATAAAATTTAATGCCTTCACCAAAACCAAAAGCACCGTGCCCCAAGTAAACATGGTTCATGTAGGTTTCCAAAATTTGTTCTTTGGTTAGCACTGATTCTAAAGCAAATGCCAGTTGTGCTTCTCTCCATTTACGGTTTAAACTTTTGCGACGATCATCTAAAATGATTCTTGCTAACTGTTGTGTAATGGTGGAAGCACCTTGTTTATAACTTAAGTTGATGATATTTTTAAAAAAGGCACGAAGGATAGCAGAATAATCAATCCCTCCATGAAAGAAAAACTTTTGATCTTCGATATTCAATAGAATAGAAATCATATCTTCTGGATAGTCTTGCAAATGTAAGGTGGAAGTTCGTTTTTGAAAAATTTCACTTACCATTTGTCCATTACGATCCAAAATTTTAGTGGGTATGTTTTTGGATAAAGTCTCCAAATACATAGGCACTTCTTTTTTTGTAGTGAGCACTCCAGCTACAAAGTATGAAAACCCAAGTATAAATAAAAACAAACAAAGGGAAGTAACCGTAAATGCCAGTTTGACATAAGAAAACTTTGGAGATTTTCCTCTCCCACTGATGAGTCTTTGTTTTAATGGTTTGGGTCTAGGTGTCCGAACTTCTGGTTCTCTTTCAAAGACAACCTTTCTTTCCCAAAATGGTTTTGATTTTGATTCCGTTCTTTCTTTAAAGGAATTTGATTTTGCGATTGGTGGTGTAGGAATTTTAAAAGGTTGGAAGGACTGAGCGCCCTCAGGAATCTGAGGTTCTTTGGTCACTACTTGCAAAATCTCGAAACGATAGTCTGTAAAGTTAAGAATTACCTTTTCTTTGCAATGAGCACATGTTAACTGATACTTACCGACTCTCGGAATTGGTTCTGGTAACCGAGAAGCCTTTTGGCAATGGGGACAAAGGTATTTAGGAGAAGGTTCCGACATAGGTTCTCCCTAATCTTATCGGCCGTTTGTTAAAATTACAAAATCAGCGATTTTCACAAATTCACTGCTCTCCTCCCGATCTTTGACAAATCCAGAGAGAACTAAGACGGAAAGCCCCATTTCTCGTAGTCTGTGCACGACACCACCCTTTCTGTCCGAATGAAAGCGACCGTTTAAGTGGACCACCTTCTTTTTTGTTTTGTAAAATTCACGGGAAATTGCTTCAGCCATTCCCTGGTCCCAAGTGGCTTGTCCCAAAATCAAGTATTGATTTTCAACTCCGTGGCCTGTCCCATGCCCTTCTGAAAAGAGAGCAGTTAACCTTTGTTTGTAATCTTCCGTAAGGTATTTTTCCAAACTATAGGCAGGAGGTAGATATTGGATTGCTATATCGGAAAACTCACGATAGGCAGACAAACCCTTTCTGGAAATTACATTTACATAACGCCGAGGAGGATTGGCCGCAACTACATTACATTTTTTTTCCTTAGCTATGGATACTAACGGTAGATAGTCGGTTTTAAAGTTTTTCCAATGAGTGATTGAAGATAGAAAATGTGATTCTGAAATAGTTCCTTTTATAAATTCATTGACAATGTTTTGTTGGTCCTGTTCCAACATTTCCAAAGACAAGGAAGTAGATTCTACTTCCGAGATACTTTTAAACAATGCTTCGTAGAAACGGTGGATGTCTTGGTTGTCATGTTCTTCTCCCAATACAATGACATCAAATTTGAAAGATTCTTTAACAACCTCGGCAATCGTAACCGTTTCTGCCGTCGATGTCCGAACGATTTGTACGGACTTGGAAACTTCCTCAGCAGAAATTCCCAAGACGAACAGGAGAATTAAAAAAAACGCAGGCCAAAACAGACTAAAGAAGGGTTTCAATCGCTTGTTTTAACTCCGCACTTTCTGGTTTGGTTCCCGAAGGAAACCGGTAAACTACTTTACCGTCTTTATCGATTAGGAATTTTTCGAAGTTCCATTTTACATCCCCTTTTTCTTTTGCATTCTCAGTGAGAAACTGATAAACGGGATCTTTATCATTTCCAAGGACTTTGGTTTTTTTCATAAGGTCGAAAGTGACTCCAAAGTTTAGTTTGCAAAACTCAGCAATTTGTGTTTCAGTGCCTGGCTCCTGACCTCCAAAATCATTGGAAGGAAAACCAACCACTTTCAATCCTTTGTCTTTATAGGACTGGTGAATTTTTTCAAGACCTTCATATTGCGGCGTATAACCACACTTAGATGCTACGTTGACTACAAGTACTGGGTGTCCCTTGTATTCGGAAAGGGAAACTTCTTTCCCTTGGATGGATACGGATTTGAAATCATGGAATGACATCTTTTTTCCTCCGGCATAGATAGAGAAACTGGTTAAGAGAAAAATGGCAAACAAAACTTTTCTTTGCATGGAACCCCCCTGTTCCATGTTTAGACTATGTCTGCATTGTTTTTCGCTGTTCTTTCCGAAGCCAAACCATGGTTGGAACTTTTGCAGGCAAAACCCTTAGCCAATTCTCGAAAATTTCGAATTTTCCAAAAAGATTCTCATTCGATCATTATTTCCGGTACAGGAAAACTTCCGATGGCATTGGCCGTTTCCGAATACGCTCATTCTCTTTCCAAAGAAGAAAGAAACCAAATGAAGGTTTGGAATTTGGGAATTGCAGGTTCGAACAATAACGAGCTATTGTTAGGCGATTTTTCTTGGATTCATAAAATTACAGAAGCTACCACTCACAAAGATTTTTATCCAGATCGAATCCTAACTTCTCATTTCACCAGGGAAACAAATCTCACTACTTTTGATAGACCCATAACCAAAGAACAAAACATAAACAGATTTTTATCTCTCACAAAAGAAGAGTTAGATGGGGTAAGTTTAGTGGATATGGAAGGTTCTGGTTTTTTTGAAGCGGCATCACTTTATTTTCCGCTAGAAAATATTGCAGTGGGAAAAGTTGTATCAGATCACCTTGAGGGGAAATTTTGCCAATTGGAAGATGTGGAAAAAATGATGGAAAAGGTTGCAAAAACTTTATTTGAAGAATGGATATCTCCGCTTCCTTGGGCTCGCACCGACCCAATTGAAACCATGGACTGGCCCCAGGTAGAAAATTTTGTCCAGAATCTCCGCCTAACAGAAACAATGAAACATGACCTCAAAAAATCCATTCGGTTTTTTCGATTACGAAATCCAAGTTCCCCCATTCCCTTTCCCGATGAATCCGCAAAAGCTAATTTAAAATCTAAAACTGATTTAAAAACTTATTTGGAAACTTGGAGAAATTCTCTGCATGTTTAAAACATTTTCTCATATTTATATTGAAGAAGGGATCAAAGACCACGTTCGAACCAAAGAAATATTAGCAAAATTCCCAAATGCCATTCCGGTTTTGATTCGGCATTATAAAGATAGTTTTAATCGAAACTCACAAAACTTTCGCATCCAAAAAGAAACTCCCAAGTTGATTTTAGCTGAAAAAAAGGATCAATTTTTATATCCAGGAAGTGATTTTTCACCTAACTTCTCTCATCAGCACTTCTATTACAATACAATGGCACTCAATTGTATTTATGACTGCGAATACTGCTATTTACAAGGAATGTTTCCTTCCGCCAATCTCGTGTTATTTGTGAATTGGGAAGATTTTTTTTCTGCTACAAATACCTTTTTAGAGGAAAACAAATCACTCTACCTTGCCTTGTCTTACGACACAGATCTTTTGGCATTGGAATCTTTTTTTCCTGCAACCAAATCTTGGCTAAAGTTTGCAGAATCTCAACCAAATTTAAGTTTAGAGATAAGAACTAAGTCAACTAACTATAGTCAAATTGCAAACTGTCCTCCTAACCCCAACGTGATTTTGGCCTGGACTTTAAGTCCACAAACCATTATTGAAACCATCGAACATGGAACTCCATCTTTACAAGCCAGACTAAAAGCCATAGGCCATGCCATCCGCGATGGATGGAAGGTTCGTATCTGCATTGATCCGATATTGCGAGTTCCGAATTGGCAAATCCATTACCAATCGTTAGCCGATACATTAGGGAAAGAACTAAAGGTTGAGGGCATTACAGACATTAGTTTTGGTGGTTTTAGAATGAATATTGATTTTCTGAAAAGGATGGTGGATGCCAGAAAGGACTCTTCCATTTTATTTCATGCTTTTGAAAAAAAAGATAAAATAGTTTCTTATTCAGAATTAGAAACAGAAGAAATTTTAGAACTAATGTCAACAGCCTTACACAAACATTTTTCTCCTTCTCAAATAAAAGTAAGTTATTCCTGAATTTTTCCTTTTCTTTTCTATCACTACTTCTTATCCTTAGTGCCTACCTATGAAGAAAAGAGCCATTTTACTATTTCTATCTTGCGTGTTCTTTGGATTGTCCGACTGCGCGGAAGTCAATCGCAACAAACCAATCGCGAAAGAAGGAATGATGGACTTATCTTCATGGGATTTTTCTAAAGATGGAAACATCACCCTTGATGGGGAATGGGAATTTTATTGGAAACAAACAAAGAGAGGAATCCAAATTGACACCGAACTCGGCAGGGAACCTAAGTACATCTACCAAACAATACCATCCAATTGGAAAGGTGTCGACTGGTTTGGGGAACCTCTTGGTGGATTTGGTTATGCGACATATAAGCTAAAAGTATTTTTTCCAGAAAACACTCCGATTTTAGCCTTTCACAACTTAGATCTCTCCTCTGCATACAGATTGTACATCAATGGCAAACTGGTTGTAGAACAAGGAAGTTTCGGCATTAATCCCAATTACTTTGAACCATCTTATAAATCTGTTCTTATGGATTTAGAACCTGTTTCTGGTGAAACAGAAATTGTATATGAAATTTCCAACTTCCACTATTCCAAAGGTGGGTTTTGGGAAAGTATGGAACTAGGCGAAAGACGAATGTTATACGACAAAGTCAATCGTAGTTACCAAATTACATCTTTTCTTGCCGGTAGTATTTTTCTTTGGGCCTTGTATCATTTGGGTTTGTTTGTGATGCGAAGACAAGACAAAGCCAGTCTTTTTATTTCCCTATTCAGCTTACTCATTGTTATGCGCCTTCTAACAATTGGTGAAAGAAATATACTTAATATCTTTCCCAATATGCCAATGGATTTTCTCATCCGCTTGGAATTTGCCACCATCTACACAGCAACTATTGTTTTTGCCTACTTTTACCGCTTAGTATTTCCCAATACCGTAGGCCAAAAAACCATGTGGGTACTTGGAATCCTAATTACACCGTTTCTTGCCTCTTTATTTTTACCAGTTGCCATCTTCAGTGCACAAATCCATTTTTTCCAAATCTTTTTAATCTTAGTCTGCGTAAGGATCACTATCGCCATCATCATGGCTTACAGGTCTGACACTGTGGGTGCAGGTCTTTCTCTAATTGGATTTAGTTTTGTATTCGGAACGGTTGTACATGATATCCTATACCAAAACAATGTAATCAACACAATGAACCTGACTCCTTTTGGATTTTTAGGATTTATTTTGTTCCAAGGATACATTCTCTCTTATGGATTCACAAGAGCTTACCTCTCCATTGAAAAACTAAAAGAAAGATTAGAAGTATCCAATAAAGAGCTAAACATCCTGAAAGAAGGACTAGAAGACATTGTTGTTGAAAGAACTCATGAATTAGAAAATTCCAAAGCAAACATAGAACGCCTAAACGAATTTGCTAAAACATTAAATACCTCTCTTGAGTTAGACAGCATTCTCGCCAAAGCATTTGATTATTTGAATGAAGAAGTTTTTTGCGACTCAATGATTCTACTTTTAGTAGATGCAGAAAATTCAAAAATCATTTATCACAAATCTGTAGTATCTCCTAACTCCGGATTGGCGTTAGAATCTAAATTACAAGGAGTGAGTTTTCCTTTAGATCCGAGTGCAGGATTATTTTATCATGTTTACAAAAGAAATCGTCCCTTCCGATTTGCAAAAGTTTGGGAATCACGTCTTAACGAATCAAACCAAAAATTTGTACAATTAATTGGAAAACATCCTGGGATGATCATTCCTCTGAGTTCACAAGGCAAAGTCATTGCTATGTTGGCACTTTTTAGTGAACAAAAAGGGACTAGTTTCTCTAGAATGCAACTGCAACTTGTAGAAAATACCGCGGAAAACATTGCAACAGCGGTCACCAACTCCATTCTCGTGGAAGAAATGAACCGTGAAAAATTCATTGCGGAAAACGCAAGAATGCAAATGGAAAATGCCAAAAACGAAGTTGTGAAACTAAACGAATTCACAAAAAAAATCAATTCGGAATCAAGCCTTTCGCAAATCATTGAAGAGATGTTTAATTACATCCTAAAAACATTTGAAATCGAAGCAACTCTCCTCCAACTCATCGACACAAAGAAAAAAGAATTATACACATATAATACAACCATCCCTACTTATGCAACAGACGAACAATTGTTATTTGCTAAGTCCTTCCGAGTTCCATTAAACGAAAAAGGGGGGATCATTTACAAAACTTATTTAAGAAAACGAGCCTTGTTTGTTCCCAAACCTCCCAAACGTTATGAATCCGAGTTAGACGAACAAATTTTTTCAAAGCTCAGTCTCACTTCCTTTGTTGCAGTCCCTCTAGTAGTGCAGAATGAAGTGATTGGTATGGCGTATTTCACATCCTACCAAAAACCTATGGAAGTCACAAGAGAAGTACTCCGAAGGATCGCAGGATTTTGTGACCAAATTGCTGGTGCAATTCAGAACTCACTTCTATTACAAATCACTGAAGAGGAACGTAAAAAATCCGAACGAGCCAAGGCAGAAATCCAAAAGATGAATGAGTTTGCAAAAAACGTAAACTCTCAAAATAATTTAGAAAACATCCTTGCAGAAATATTTGGATTCATTCGGAAAAACTACAAAATCGAACATTGTGTCCTATATTTTTTAGACAAAGAATACAACGAGTTCCGATACCTGAATCACTCAGGCTTTGATTTGTTAGTTGATGAAAACATAAATTATTTTAAATCCCTTCGTTTTCCCCTCCGGGAAGAAAGTGGGTTCATATATAAATGTTTTAAAAGAAAACGCCACTTCTATATGAAACACATTCCAAAAACGATGCCGTATGTTATAGACAAACAAATAACAGAAAAATCAGGTATGAAAGGTTTTCTAATCTCTCCTCTTGTTAACAATGATGAAGTTGTTGCTATGGCTGTATATGGTATCAGCGATGAAAACATTCAACTAACTACTGATGAGGTAAATTCCATCGTAGGTGTTTCCGAACACATTGCCAGTGCCATCAACAACCACTTTTTACTCAAAAAAATTGAGGAAGAAAAACAAAGATCCGATTCCCTTTTACTCAATATCCTTCCTAAAAACGTAGCTGAAGAATTACAGAAAAAAGGGAGAGTCAATCCTGTAGAATTTGAAAACGTAACTCTCTTAATGACTAGTTTTCCTGGATTTTCACAGATCACAGGACAACTCACTCCCGAAGAACTGATTGAAGGATTGGATTTATATTTTTCACGATTTGATGAAATCATCAAAGCCCAAGGTATGGAAAAACTTCGTATGACCGGAGATATGTATTTAGCAGCAGGAGGACTTCCTGTGGGAAATTTTACCCATGCAGTGGATGCTTGTCTTGCCGCCTTACAAATCAAAAACGAAGTAATACGAATGATGGAAGACTTTAGGGACATCCCATTCCGTCCCAATGGAATCACCATCGCTATCCATTCCGGGCCGGTAGTTGCAGGAGTCATCGGCAAATCAAAGTTTAATTATGATGTTTGGGGAAAAACTGTGACACAAACCCAAGCCATCCGCCGTGGAGGGGTGGGTGTTCCCATCAACATCTCTTTGGAGACAATGGAAAAAGTGAAACGCCTATTCCATATAGACAACCAACGCCAAATCAATACATACGAAGGTGACCAGTTCCCTATTTATGAATTATTATCCTTAAAACCTGACTTGTCTGATGATACAGGATTTTTACCTAACGAAAAATTTGGAAGATTGTATACGCAACAAAAACGCGGAGCCAAAATTCTAATCAAATGATCTACCTACTTTTTGGAATTGGCCTTCTTTTTGTAAGTATATTGTATTGGATATTTGCTCTGTACAAACAAAAGGAAGAAAGAGACAATACAATCACAGTATACCAGGCCGAATTGAATTTACTCAAAGAAGACCTTCTCAAAAAAGAAAAAGAACTGATAAATACAAAATCTATTTCAGAAGAGTTTTCTGACAAACTGGTAGATTCCTATTCCCAACTCTCTGATTTAGATGGCTTACTAAGGGAAATCAATTCCGCTTCAGACTTAAAAGATATTCTAAAAATTTTAGGTCGATATATTAGAGAAAAATTCAAAGTCCCCCACTACCTTTTGTATGTTTATAAAGAAGAGGAAGAAGCCTTAGAATTCTTTCATAGTAATTTTCCGGAAGAACTGACAGAAAAAGTAAAGGAAGAAATTATGGGACGGAAAATTCCTGTTTCCGATTCTTTTGTAACTATGTATGCACATGCCTACGTTCGCAAACGTAAAAGAAGTTTTTATATTCAAGATTTTGAATCGTACAAGACAGAAGGTGTCGAACTTGCAAACAAACAATCAGCTAATTTAAAATCTCTTTTGATTGTTCCCCTATACTTACGTAACAAATTTATCGGAACATTAGATTTATTGGATTATTCGGGAATTTTTGAACTCACCGAACAACAATTAAATCAGATTAAAATAATTGCCGATTACATAGCAGGAACCATTGAAACTGGATATCTACTCAACGAACTCAAACAGGGAAACATTACAATCCAAAGAGAAAAGGAAAATATCGAAATCAATCGATTGAAGTTAGAAAATTTACACCGATTCAATCGCAAAATAAACTCATTTTCACAAATTGAAGATATCACGAGAGAGGTATTTACTTATCTAAAAACCAACCATCGTGTGGAATTAGGATTCATCCTTCTAGTAGATCCTAAAACGAATGCTCTTGTTCCTCTTATGGAAGGTGCAGAAGTTTTTAACAAAGGACTTCTAGTAAGTAATTTCCTTAGAACCTTTCGGCCAGTTTTATCACCAAACATAGGTTCACTTTTCAGAACCTATGAAAAACAAAAACCTGTTTACTTAAAAAAATCGATCAAATGGAAACAATTGTCTGCGATTGACACATCCATTGTAGATAGTTTCAAACTAGAATTATTTGGACAAATCCCACTCGTTGTCCAAGGGCAAACGATTGGCATTATTTGTGTCACTCGACTTACAAGAGAACAAGACTGGACCAAAGACGAATTCTCAGAAATTACTTCATTTTGTGAACAAGTAGCAGGTGCAATTCACAATGCTAACCTTAGGCGAGATTTAGAAAATGAAAGAGAAAAAACTCTTCATTTCATTCGAAACATTTTGCCAGGAGATTTAGCTGACGAATTGATTGAAAGAGGAGAAGTGGCACCTATGGAATACGAATCGGTAAGTATCCTATTTACCGATTTCAAAAACTTCACAATGGCTGCGGAATCTCTTTCTCCTGAAGATCTTATCGAACAATTAGATGGATGTTTCTCTCAATTCGATGATATCGCGGTAAGGCACAATTTTGAAAAATTAAAAACCATTGGCGACTCTTATATGGCAGCCGGTGGAATCCCGCAAGGGAATTTCACGCACCCAGTGGATGCTTGCCTCTTTGCTATGGAAATCAAATCCTTTATGACACAAATCAGGTCCTTCAAACAAATGTTAGGTCAAGAATTCTGGGAAATCAGAATTGGTATTCATACGGGACCTGTAGTTGCAGGTGTTGTTGGTAAAACAAAATTTGCTTACGATGTTTGGGGAGATACAGTCAACACAGCAAGTCGAATGGAAAGTTCAGGTGATGCAGGCGAAATCAATTTATCAGAAACCACTTACGATAAGGTAAAACGTTTTTTTGAATGTGAATACCGCGGAAAGATAAAAGCCAAAAACAAGGGAGAACTTGGGATGTATTTTTTAAAGCGACTCCGTCCTGAATTTTCAAGAGATGTAGAAGGAATGGTACCCAACCAAATCTTTTTGGATTTATATAAAAATTTGCAAATCGGTGCTAAGATCATCTACCGACAAACAGGTTCTTAAATTAGTGACCACCTCCCGAGGAACTGGAACCACTACCGGAACCTGACCCTGAACTAGAACTAGAACTACTTCCACCTTTGTTGCCCGAACCAGAAGAGGAACTGCTGGATCTTGTGGTAGTTGTAGTTCTGCTTGTTGATGCCACTGGACATTTTTCATAACAGATTACATACAAACTAACACAAGTCACAGTCGCTGCCGTGGCATTGTCCAATTGAGGTGCTACTGCCAAAGCACATACATATTGTTCGCGAACACACCTATCCATACACTGAGATCTTGTCTCAAAGTTTTTTGAATTGGAACAACCTGTAAATGCCAATACAAATCCCAAGCTAAGAAAAACAAATCTTAACATCCATCGGTTCATGTAGTTAGGATCTCATATTTTAAGTAATCTTACCATGGAGGATACCCGCAAATGTGGGTACTACCTAAGAATCGGACTTGCTTATACAGGGACTAGTTGCAAAGATAAGATAGAAATATGGACACTCGCAAGGTAAGAATTCTTTTTTTAGGTTTTTACGTTTTATCTCTCATTGTTTGGATTGCTGAAGAAATTTTCACACTAACCAACCCACCTGAGTATTTTGATCGATTTCGAATCGTCATTGCCACTGTAGAGTCCTTCATTGCCCTTTCCTCTTTTCTTGTGGTCTTTATCCTTTACAAAGAATTAAAAGCAGAAGCTGTGGAAAACGTACAAGCCAAGTCTCAAATCCATGACCTAAAACGCACCAATCGGATCTTAAAAAATCCAGAACTGGGGTTTTGGGCCGAGGCAAAAGCCCAAATGGAAGAATGGAATTTGTCTGAAGCAGAGACGGAAATTGCGATCCTATTATTACGTGGATTTTCCCAAAAACAAATCGCGGCTGTCCGAAAAAAAAGCTTACGTACCATTGAAAATCAAACTGCTTCGATTTACGAAAAATCCTCAATGAGAGGAAAATTGGAATTTATTTCTTATTTTTTAACTCCTTTGTTACCTGAGGAAGATTAAACAAAAAACCTTGACCGTTCCTGTTTTCTTTGGTTATTTATAGCTTGTTTTATGAAAAATCAGAGAATCCTTTTAACGTGTATTTTTCTATTGTTTTGTACCTCGTCAATTTTCTCTCAAACCTCACTAGAGGAAAGGGACAAACAAAGACAGTCGGGCCTTGTTACTGCGAATCAAAAAAAACAGGAAGAAATTCTTCAGAAATACAATGACTTTGTGAATCGAGTACAATCCAAATACCCTGGACTCAAAATTTCTTCCTCTCCAATCGATCTAAAACAAGCCGAAGGAATTTCGGATCATAACAGCGCACCAGGTGCCAAAGATAAAAAATCAAAATCTATTTCAGCAGTTGCTTCTGAAAGTTTTTATCTCCAACTAGAACCGATCTTTCATCCTTCTTCTCGATCCTCAGTAAAGGTAAAAAAAGGCGATTCATTAGAAGTTGTTATGGTTTTAAAACAAGATGTAACCTCCAAAAAAGAAGGATCGCATTGGGTTCTTGTTCGAACCAAAACCAAACAAGAAGGATATATCACTCAAGACTTACTTTCTCCAAACAAACCCGCAGTTAAATCCAGAAACACAGAGGGTCTTTCTTTAGATTTATCTTCTCTTTCTGGTCGAATTGCTGAATCACCTAGCACTGGTTATTCTGATTCAAAAAAAGGAAAAGATATGTGGGTGGAGGCAAGTTCTCTCAATATGAGAGGAGAACCTGATGTAAATGCCTATGTAGTAGCAAGGTTACCCAAAGGACTCAAAGTAAAAATCGATACTTCCACGGCAACAGAAGAAACCATAGATGGGATTACTTCAAATTGGCACCAAGTCTCCTCGGCTTATGGCAACGGATGGGTGTTTGGTGGATATTTAAGTGCCTCTGAAGTTGTATCATATGAGGTCCAACCAGGCGAAATCTCTTATCCCCAAGAAAATCCTGATGAACTAAAAACTGGGGAGAAACGATATGTTCGCTCCACAAGTTTACGTATGCGAGATGAACCAAATGACTATGGTTCGGTGATCACAACCATTGCCGGTGATGAAAAAATTAAAATCATAGATACAAAAAAAGAAATAGAAACCATAGGTGGAGTTCGTTCCAAATGGATCTATGTTTCTTGGAATGATGAATGGGAAGGTTGGGTGTTTGGCGGATTTGTTTCCAAAGAACGTGGCCCTCTCGTTGACAATGATGATATTTCAAAATACTTTCAGATTCCAGTAGATAACGATCGTTATGTTTCTTCCAACTTTGGAACCCGAGTGGATCCGGTGACAGGAAAAGTTGGAGCTTTCCATTCAGGAATTGATTTGCCTGCATCCATTGGTACACCCATTAAAGCAGTGAGTGACGGAAAGGTTTGGAGAACCATAACAACTAGCGGTGGTTATGGGATGCTTACCATTTTAAGCCACAAAAACAATATTTTTACCTACTATGCACACCAAAACGAACGCCAAGTAAAAGAAGGTGACAGTGTCCGATCTGGGGATATCATTGGTCAGGTAGGAAACACCGGTAAATCCACCGGCCCACATTTACATTTTGAAGTTAGGAAAGGCCCTGATCAACAAGCGTTGGATCCAGATGCTTATTTACCCAAATGAAACATAATCTGATTACTTTTAGTATTATCCTTCTACTCATTTCTTCCAGTAGCATTTTTGCTCAAGAAAACGTAGCCGAAACAACATCGGTAACTGCTGTCATTCCCGACATGGTTCAGATTTTATCCAAAGGCAATGTAAAGGAATTTGAAACAGCCATAACAAATGGTGGTGACATCAATGCCAGTGACGAATCAGGAAAAACTCTCCTCGTCCTTGCGGTGGAAAAAAACAAACCAAAACATTTTGAAATTTTACTCAGCCAAGGGGCAGATCTCAACAAAAGAGATTTATCCGGCAAAACATTGTTACACTATGTTGTGACATCTCGTTTTACAAACCAAATCAAAACCTTAGTAGAAAAAGGTGCAGACCTCAATGCATACGATGCTGATGGTAATACAGCATTACACGTAGCCGTTCTGAAAGCAAATCTCGCCGTACAGAAGTTACTTGTAGAAAGCAAAGCAGATGTAAACTTAAGGAACAATCCAAGAAAATCACCACTTTACTTAGCATTCGAAAAATCAAAAATAGATTCCATCACCTATCTTCTTCAAAATGGGGCAGATATCAACCTTCCCGACTTAACTGGTCGGACACCTGTTTTTGTTTCTATTGATCAAAAGAATATTAAACTTTTAAACTTAAGTTTAGACTCTAATGCAAATCCAAACACGGAAGACACTAAGTCCATACGTCCAATAATATTTGCCATAGAAAAAGGATTTACACAAGGATTGGAAATTCTTTTGAACCGAGGGGCCGATGTTAATGCTAAAACTCCAGATGGTGAATCTTTACTTTTTTATGCAGTGGAAAAGAAAAACCTAACCGCAGTCAGCTTACTACTTAAAAAAGGACTGGTTGTCGATTCTAAAAATCTGGCAGGAAAAACTCTATTTGAACTTGCGTTACAAAAAAACGATTCAAATCTTTTAAAACTAGTTTTAGATGCAGGTGCCAATCCCAACCAAACTCTTTCTACAAATAAAAATCCTTTAGAAGAATCGATTGAAACATCTAAATGGTCCGTTGCTGAAATTCTTATACAGAAAAATGCAGATGTGATGACACCGAATATTACTGGATACCTTCCGATACATTTAGCTTCTAGAAAATCGGGACAAAAGATCGTAGAAGAGTTAGTGAAAAGAAATGTTCCGGTAGATGTTTTAAACCAAAAAACAAATGAAACACCACTTTCATTAGCTTTAGAAAACAAACAAGTATCCATTGCGAAGTTTCTTTTATCAAAAAAAGCGAATCCCAACCACAAACAAAAAGATGGCTCTAGTTTGATTTTTTCAACGATTGAAAGAAAAGATGCTGAGGCATTTAAACTATTAGCCACCGCAGGTGCGGATCTCCAATCCTTAAACGAAGAGGGAGAAAATTTAATCACCACTGTATGTAAGTTAGAGATAGATAAAAAAGAACAAAAATTTGCAGACGAAACAATCAGACTTTTGATCACGAAAGGTGTGAACCCGAATACAAAAAACAAACGTGGGTTAAGTGCTCTTCATATTGCACTCAATCGAAATCGTATGGATACCATGTCTCAACTCATTACCTTAGGTGCTGACCCTAACCTAACAGACAACAATGGTCTTACTGTTTTACATAAAGCGATTCAAAAGTTTTTAACCTCTAGAGAGAATATCCAAACAGAAAGTTATAAGAAATTAGTACTATTCCTAGTAGAAAGAAGAGCGAACATTAACCAACAGGATAAATTAGGGAAAACTATACTTTCCGAACTAGCAATCCAGTTTGATCCTGGTAAAAGTGATTCCATTTTGGAATTAGCTAGAGTTTTCGTTTTAAATGGCGGAGATTCTAAAATTGAAGATAAAACAGGAAAATCTCCTCTGGAATATGCGGAGGATAAGAAAATACCTGAACTGATTGAGATTTACCGCGGCCTTTAATGTCCATTCCTAAAAAAGATAATCGAATCAACATCTTTGACTTCGTTAATACTGTCCCTACAAAGACATTCAAACGAGGAGAAATCATAGTAAGAGAAGGTGAACCATCTAACGAAAAAATGTATTTCATTCTGAGTGGAACACTTTCGGTAGGAATGGGAGCACCCGATCAAGGAAATTTCCATGAAGTGCGTAAACTTTCTACTGGAGAATTTTTTGGCGAGATAGCTCTCATTTCAAGTCACCCAAGAGCTATGACAGTATTTATAGAATCTGACCGAGCACAACTTGGTATCTTAGACAAACAAAATTTAACACGTATCGCAAATTCAAATCCAATGTTTGTTTATGCATTATTACAAACTTATGTAGAACGTTTAATTGAAGCAGAACAAAAATTAAAAGATCTTACGGAGTCAAGTGATGGGACTTAAAGAATCTCTTGCAAAACTAAGTATGATTAACATCAAAAGAGGAGAGGTTCTCTTTAAAGAAGGAGTTCCGTCTAACGGTGCTATGTTTTTTTTGTTTGAAGGACAATTGGATATTTACAAACAAATTGAAGGCAAACATGCCAAACTTAGAAGTATCCTTCCTGGTGAGTTTTTTGGAGAGATGGCTATTATCAATAATAGTCCAAGGGCAGCATCCATTGTAGTTGTTTCGGAAACTGCAAAACTGGGAATCATCAATCGAACCACATTTGTTCAGATGAGCCAAGAAAGTCCCGAGTTTTTATTTCTTTTATTAAAAAAGGTAATCGAAAGACTTTATGAGACCGATGGAAAAATTCGTGCCATCAAACGCAAAGAAGACGAAGATACAATGATAGCTAAAGTGGTGCCAAGTTCAAATTCAAGTGAAATCCCAGAAGGTAGTGGATCTGCAACATCCGTAGACCCATTTTCAGATAACGCAACTCCTGTAGGAGAGTGAAATAGTTAGTTTTGTTTTTTACGTTTTAGCTTAAAGAGTTCTGGAGAAATCTGAATTTCAGGAATCACCCAACCACGATCTCCCACTACTAATTCCTCAACTACCTCCGCAATTTGATTTGGTAACAAATAAGACTTAGGATCCTCGTCAGGTTCAAAATTCAAGTGATTATAAAAATCGGTTTTTGTAATATCAAGGATGAGTAAATGAACTTTAACACCAAACTTTCGCAACTCAGAAAATAACTCTCTAGCATAATGATGGATTCCTGCTTTTAGAGATGCATAAACATTCCCCCAAGGAGAAATTTCATTACCTGCAACTGAACCTATAAATACAATACGTCCTTTATTTTCCTTTAGAATACGAGTCAACTGACTAGTTAGTAACATTGGTGCAGTTATGTGGAGACTTATCATCTCACGAATTTTTTCTGAAGACAACTCCTCTACAGGAGCAAAATAAGCAAGCCCAGCATTATGTATAAGTATACTAATTTCTTTTCTATCAGGTATACGATCCAATAACTGATCCAATTGTTTGGTATTGGTTAGATCACAAGATATTAAATGAAATAATTCATTGGTATAAACGCAGGTTTCAGGATTTCTTGATACTCCATAAACCTTATACCCTAAAGAAACCAACTTTTGCGAAATAGAAAGTCCTATCCCGCGTGAAGCTCCCGTCACTAATGCTACCTTTGTAACTGTCACAAACTTTCCATAAAGTCCCAAACAAGTTTAGAACCATCAATAACTTTTGTTGTTTTGCCTTGGTCTATAAAAGGAATCATAGGTGTTTCTCCAGGCCAACTGTGACCAAGTCCATTCAATTGAATCATACCAACTTTTGTATTTTCAGCACAAACCTCATACCGATAAAAATCAATTTTTATCTCAGAAAGTCCTTCTTGGAAAGTTTGAACTTTTGTAGTTAATATGTCATTACAAAGGTTCCACTCTTTCCAACGTAAAATAGAATCATTGACAGATAAAATTTCACCACCATCTCTCACATAACCACCACTAAATGGAACTAACGGATCATCTGTTCCAGCGATAATTCCTATTGAAACTGGATTTGTTTTTAAATTTGATTTCCTTTTGAGAGTAAAAACTGAAACTTGTGCGGCAACACTCACTACACCTTTCCATAATTCAGGTTTCTCGGCAGCAATTCGTTGAGCCATAAATCCACCGTTAGAATGGCCGACCAAAAATACTTTCTTTGGGTTAACTGAACCTTCTGCAATCAATCGTTTCACCATTGATTCAATGAATGCAATGTCGTTGATTTGGTTTTCATCCGCTGGAGTATTTCCTCGCCCATCAGCCCAACTTCTTTTAAAACCATCAGGAAACACAACAATGAAACCTTTTGTATCTGCTAAGAGATCCAATTTAGTTTGTTTGATCATTGAAGAACCAGATCCGAATCTACCATGTAAGGCAACTAACAAAGGTATCGGCGACCCATCCCATTGTTTTGGGTAATGGACAATATAAGTTCTTTTGTTGTTTTGAATTTCAATAAAGTCTAACTTTTCATTTTGCAACAATTTTCGATTCAATCCCATACAAGACAAAACCAATAAGAAAAGAACAATTGAATAGAGGTTTCTCATATTTCTTTTATCTCCAATTCCGTAGCATCAATCAATTGTTCTTTATAAATTCGATTGGGCCATTGAGTGATCATAAAAATAACAACAGGAATTCCCCTCCACTGGTCCATCCCAATTTGGTATGTGGATTCACCCTCAACAACACCTAGTTTAGAATAGCGAAAGGTAAGAGTTTGTTCCGTTCTGATATGTGAGGGAACCATTCCACCTGATAAAAAAGTTAACAAAAAATTCAATCGATGCAAAAATAGATATTTATACACTGGTTCTTTTTTTTGAAGGATTACTTCCACCTCGGAACTAGAGTTAGGATCTTCAGTGATTCCTGCAGTGGACAATCTTTCCAGAATCATTTTTTTTTCTTGTTCATACCGATAGAAACCTATAAAAACGATCCTGACTTTTTCTTTTCCGAAGGAATGAGTTTTACGTTCTTTGGAAGTGACTGGATCCGGAAATGCAGCGCAGTTCAGAAAAAAAATAACTAATACAACCTGAAACAAATTTAGTATCTTTCCATTACAGTTCATCCTGAGTATCTCCTAAAAACTTTGATACTTTTTCTGTTAGGATAGGTTTCCATTCCTTCCTATCATCACCCCACATCAAAAGAAGTGAAATCCAACCAAACACTCGATAGGATTCCATTGGATATCGGTATTCTTTTTCGAATTTTCCTTTTTTACTCAATCGAAAGACTAAATAGTCATCATCTCGATCAATATCTGGAATGACAAAAAATGTACTAATCGCTAAAAAGCGATTGAGTAAATAAACTCCAAATCTTTCCGGATTTCTTTCCGGTAAATATGATAATGGCTCAGTTGCTTCCCCTAAAAATATTTTAAACCTAGGACTTGATTCTAGTATAATTTGTACATGTGCATCAGTCTTAACCTGATTTTGGTATTGGACTGAAGTAAATTTTCCAGAGGACTGGAGAGCAGCAAGTATGTAAGAAATTCTCCTGCGATCTGCTTCATCATCCCAACCAATCAATTCATAACTTAGTGATTTATCTTTGATATGTTTAGAAAAGTCCACTTTAGGTCTTTCCGAAGAATAAAAAACAGAACATGACCAAACAGAAAACATTAGAATAAACACCAAACTGCTATTAATTGTATTTTTCAAAGTTTATCCCTATCCTTTTTTTAACTCAAACTTTTGTAGTTTATATTCATTGCCGTTCAGTAAAATAGAAACTGTATGTGTCCCCGGATAATAAACCCGTGTAGTTATGGGAGCAAAAGAGTGTTTTTTTGTGATTTTTATATTTTCGTTTGGCAATAACATTCGCTCACCTAATTGAAAAACTTTATAACCATATTTACCTTTTGATAATAAAAAACCAATTTTATACTCTAACCTTACCTTCGTTTTATCTTTAGAAGTTTGATTGACTGAAATTTCGAACTCGAGTGAATTCCCGATTTTTACTACTTTGTTTAATAATGAAAATTTGATTTTTTCAGGTTTCCACTTTGTATTGTAAGAAAAGAAACCTAAGGCTTTAGTATTTCCTTTTTTTAGAAGTGTACGTAGGGAATGTTTTAAGTTTTTATCCAATACTTCAGATTTCCCAAATTTACTCTTACAAAAATCCAAAACTAATTCGGGATTCAACTTGGATATATCATTCAAATGGTTTGCTGCACTCCGACGAACAATCTCATCTTTATCATCCCAAAGAGTTTCTAGTATCGATATATGGATTTCTGGATTTTTTTTTATTTCCGGAATTCCTATCCCCCAAGGCAACATCGGACGACTTCCTTCACTTGCTAATCTTCGGACCAATGGTTCTTTATGTTTTGACCAAAGGTGCATTTGTTTTAAAGTTTTATGAAAATGCTGTTTATAAAAAAACCGAATCGCAAACTCGGCACTTGAAAATACGGTTACTTTTTCCAATGCCTTCATAGATGCTTCGAAGTCATCTAACCCTGACTTTGTGACAATATCATTTAAAAAAATATATGGGAAATTAAAATCAGAAACGCCGTGGTTTCGAAGAGAATTTATCAATGCAAGTAGATTGGGATAAATCTCTGAGATTGGTCCGTGCCAATATTGGATCAATACATCTGAGAGCCGATTGATTCTTTCCTTTAACTCCATTTCTTTCCAGGGAGATAAAAACACCTGCTTTTGAAATTCCAAAGGATTGATTTGGGAATCCACTTGGTTTATGTGATTTCCCAAACCTAAAACCCATTCTCGGGAGTACATTTCTTTCAAAGGTTCCATACGAACTAGAACGAATCTATAGTAGGCTATCGTAATTGAAATCGAAAAAGAAAACTTTAAACAATTTACGAATTACAAATAATCATCATTTGGGTCGGTTTCCTGAGGCAATTTATAATAATTCAACTAAAATCACTTGTTAATCGAATATCACATAATCAAACCCACCCACCACAAAAGGGTGAGAGGTGGTCCATACGCATGATAAAGGTATTTCGTTTATCATAAATTAGAATTAGCTATTTATTTTTTCTGAACTACCGACCAAGGATGGATTTGGATATCCTTTCTTGATTTTCTTCGTAATGGATTTAGATCATGACCGGGGACGATAAGGACATCTGGATTTTTTGATTGAAATGCCAATAATTGCCCAAGCGAAATCCTTGCCGCTTCTCCATCTGAAGAGATAAACGGAAGCCCAATGGAAGCAGAACGGATGTTATATTCTGTCCAAGCCATATCACCAGTTAACAATACCGGCCCTGATCCTAAATTTACTAAAACAGAAATATGTCCTGGAGTATGCCCTGGTGTGGAAAGAATCAAAATAGATCCATCTCCCACCAAATCATAAGAACCTTCAAAAGATCCAAATTGTTTTTTTAAGGAAAAATCGATTTGGTGCCAATTTGAAACACCATCATACTCAGTTTTCACATAATTATAATTTGGTGATTCATTCCCATGTTTTACTTCACGACGATCTGCTACAATCCGGGCATTGGGAAATTCTTCCACAGCCCCAACATGTTCCGGATGGAAATGTGAAACTAAAATATCTCGTAGGGAATCTGGATTCCTTCCGGAAGCTTTCAACTGATTACGAAAGTCCTGCCCCGAGTCTTGTTCCATTGGCATAAGCCCTACTCGATGAATCCAACCTAAATGTTCTGAGGGATTAGTGGCAATCTCAGAATGGTGACCTGCTTCGAAAGCAATCAATCCATAGTGTGGATGTGAGATCAAATAAGCTGGTTGGTCCATACTGATTTTTCCCTCTCCACCAGTATAAGCTGCCCAACCATCAATGACCATTCGGCCCGTTTGGAAAACTTCGAGTTTAAGACCAGGAATAGGTTTCTCCAGTTGGACAGGAAAAACCTCTTTTGTATAAGGAACGGCGGCTCTGCCAAAACAGCCAAAAACTGAAAAAAGGATAACCAAAACCAGGATCGGGGTTACGGACTTCATAATTATCTCTCCACAAAGATTCTTTACGTAAAGATAATTTTGTTTTTACTTTGACGTCAAGATAAATTCTTAGAGATTCCGATTATGGATCCAATGGAAGAAATCATAAAACAATGGCGTAAAGAGATACCTTCGCTTTCCGTCCGCGGTATGGAAGTATTTGGACGATTGGGACAAGCAGCTCTTCTGGCAAGCGATGTAGTGGAATCAAATTTAGCCAAATTGGGATTAAAACTGGGAGAATTTGACGTGTTGGCTTCACTTCGTAGATCGGGACCACCCTTCCGATTGAATCCAACACAACTCTGGCAAGGAATGTTACTTTCTTCCGGTGCCATGACCAACCGCTTGGACCGCTTGGAAACAGCAGGCTACATAGAAAGATCGCCTGACCCAAATGATAGGCGAGCAACCCTAGTTTCCCTGACAGAAAAAGGTTTAAAACTCATTGACGAGGCAGTTGTGTCACACACTAAAAATGAAGAGGAATGCATTCAGGATTTCTCAGTAGAGGAATTAGCTTCATTAAATTCGCTCTTATCAAAACTAAAACAATCGATAGAAAAAACAATGAAATAACAACGATTTGGTTGTAAAATCAACTAGTTCCTAATAAAAGCAAAATATACAAGATGAGAGTTTAAAAAATTATGTTTTCGCGGAAGGCAACCAAACAGAGAAACAAGTTCCCTTCTCAACATTTTCCAATTCAATTTTCCCACCTGTTTGTGAGATAATTTTTTTACAAATATCGAGGCCTAAGCCCATACCTTCCCCATTCGGTTTTGTTGTAAAAAATGGATCAAAAATTTTTTCTTTAATCGAATCTGCTATACCAATGCCAGTATCAATAATCGATACTTTGACCCATGGTTCAACCCATTGGATTTTGATTTCTAAAGTTCCGTTATAAGACATTGCTTGTAAGGCGTTGTTCAACAAGTTAATCCAAACTTGATTGAGTTTGTCTCGATTTCCTAAACACTTTTTTTCGGTTAAGTATGACTTTTTTATGATCACTTTATTTAAGTTATAATGATAAAGAGAAAGGATTGTATCCATTTCAAAGGTAAGGTCAACCATCGTCTCTCCGTTTGAGATATCCTTATCAGAAACGAGATAACTTTTTAGAGCTTTAATTACATGAGTAGCCTTTTCTGAAGCAACAAAGATTATTTGATTCGAACGGTAGGCAGTAGTTATGCTTGCAACTGTTTCTAAAATTTTAAGAGAATTTTCACTTTCTAAAATCTGTGTAAGGCCATCACCTATTCGATAAGCACCAGTCTCAACAACTAATTGCATATGTTTTCCATATAGGTCCATCTTTTCTATATTTGAAAACTTCGAAGCAAGATCTTTCTTAATAGACCTCTCTGTTTTCCCTTCTAAAAAAGTTTGATTTTTAAGTCCTTCTTCCAAGACAATATGGAAACGCAATGAATCTTCTTTGTCAAAATTAACAATAGTATCCATAATATTGATTATCTTATTGTTTAGAAAATCACCCAAAGAATGGTTGGAAGATACAATTGCCCCAAGCGGAGTATTTAATTCATGAGCCATACCTGCCGCCAATTGCCCAAGTACAGCCAATTTTTCCGAAGCTAAAAGTCTATCTTGAGCTTCT
The DNA here is from genome assembly GCF_000332495.1 of Leptospira terpstrae serovar Hualin str. LT 11-33 = ATCC 700639. Taxonomy (NCBI): domain Bacteria; kingdom Pseudomonadati; phylum Spirochaetota; class Leptospiria; order Leptospirales; family Leptospiraceae; genus Leptospira; species Leptospira terpstrae. The sequence goes on from NZ_AOGW02000002.1 coordinate 102,664, forward strand.
GTAAGTTCTTTTAATGTATTTAGTAAACTTTGATTTAAAACTTGGAGGTATTCGTTGGAATGTTTTAATTCTTCAGTCCTTATCTCTACTTGTTTCTTCAAATTTTCAGAATATTGTTTATTCAATCGTTTCCATTGAACTAGCCAAACAGCTGCTAAAGAAAATACAATGATTCCAAAGGAATAGTAAATCCATTCATAGTTAGCAGGAGGATTTGGATCGTAAACAAATCCTTTTAAATTTATATTCCTTGGAAGCATTCCAAGTTCCGCATACACCTCGTTGATATGTTTCCACCGACCAGGATTCATATATCCCATCTCAACGAGAATAGGTTGGATTAAGGGTGTCATTTGTTCAGCTTCAAAGAGTAAGCGTTCTTTCGGATTTCTCTTTGAATATTTTTCATAAATTAAATCCACGATTTCTTCTTGATGACTCATCGCATATTGCCAACCCCGAAGGCTCGCTTCACGAAAGGCTTTTACTCTTTCCGGATGTTTACGAACTTCTTCTTCGCTGGTAAAAAAATTATCACCATAAAAGTCAATACCAGCAACTCTTGGGGAATATGCAACATATGGAAATCCTGCTTTTTTAAAGTCGTAAGCTTGCGTTGTTGAATAACCTGAATAAGCATCTACCTTACCTTGAATCAAATCATTCGGATTAAATCGATGTTCTAAAATCTGTAAATCGCTTAAATCAATTCTTTCTTTCTTCAGATAAGCAACAATTTCATCCATATGTGGAGTCAACATAACTCGCTTTCCCACAAGATCATGAATACTTTGTATATTGGATGATTTTTTAAAAAAAAGAACTGATGGAGAATGTTGGAAAATAACAGCAAGTACTACAATCGGTTTACCGGCATATCTTTCCTTAATGAGTTCATTACTTCCAATACCGTATTGTCCCGTAGACTGAATTACTTTTTCATGGATCCCTTTGATCCCAATTGTACTTTCTAAAATTTCTACATCAAGTCCAGCTTCCTTATAATAACCTTTTTCAAAGGCAGCGTAATAACCTGCGAATTGGAATTGGTGAAACCATTTAAGGTGAAGGGTAACTTTTTCTGTTCCTAAAACGGGAGAATTAAATACAAATAAGAGGCACCAAAAGCAAATATAACAAAATTTTTTTATAACAAAGTGCCGACCCATACATTGTTTTTTATATAGATTGGTTTACCAAATCAATGAAATAAAACAAAGCTGAAGTATTTTATTTCTGAGATTCCGATTCATACAGCTTTATAATAGTATAGGGAATCTCTCATAAAAATTAAATTAGAGACTCAGACCTTGACTTTGCTCTTAACTTTTTCAATCCAATCTAGATTCAATTTTGTTTGTTTTTCTGCAAATTCGAGCGTCAAAGACCAATATTCTTGATCTGGGTGTTTGTCCCAATCTGTCTCAAGTTCTTTTTGAAAAACCTTTAATGATTTTAAATCTTCCTTTTGTTTACGAATCTCCTCTTCCAATTGTTGAGTCAATAATTTTGGATTCATATGTCTGCCAAAGAAAACCTTAAATAATAATTCGTTTCTTTTATTGGATTGGATCGGTGATTCATCCATCCAACGACGAAATTCTTCTAAACCAGGCCGAGTGATTTTATAAACTTTTTTCTTTTTCCCACTAACATCTGTTTTCTCCCATTCACGAATCAAACCTTCTTCTTCTAACTTGGTTAGTGTTGGATAGATTTGTCCAAAACTTTCACTCCAGAAAAAACTAATCGTAGATTCAATGTACTTTCGGATTTCATACCCATTCATCTCACATTGGGAAAGAATGCCTAACAACGCATATTGTGTTTTACTTTCTCTTTTCATTGGTATGTTTTAGATCTTTTTTAAATTGATAATATGCAGCCGATACTTCTTCTGGCGACTCAATTTGTGGCCAATGCCCAATCTGTTCTGACAAAAAATATACCTGTTTTGTAGGAAAACTTTTTAAAAAACGATTTGCCATATGAGTCCCAGAGTTTGGATCCGCTGGTCCACAAATATAACAGAAAGGGACTTCCGTTTTTGACATGGCATCGATCCAACGTATTTGATAGTGAACCTTTTCAAATACCATTCTACCAATCAAATAAGCAATGGATTTGCCATCCTTATAATTCAAAACTTCCCAAAAGATTCCAAGCCAATTAGAGTTTGGTTGTGTCTTTGGTCCAAACACTCGAAAGAGAGAAGATTCTACGGACTTGCGACTCATAACTTTACTTAAAAATTTTCCAATTAGATTGGGAGTTTGGGATAACAGTCTTTGGATCAGTCTTGGTTTATAAACATCAGTGAACAAACCTCCATTCATAAATGCAACAGAACGGATTTTGAATACATTTTTATCAGACGATGCTAACATTTCCTGAACTACACTCACAGCTAAATCATGAGCTAAAATATCTGCTTCTGTAATATTCAGATGTTTTGCGACTGCATTCACAATACCTGCATACTCTTCAAATGAATATTTATGATTTTTGGGTTTATCAGAAAAACCCATTCCCAAAAAATCCAAAAGAATGATTTTTTTATTTTCTGATAATTTTGGGATGACCAAACTCCAATCGAAACAATTGAAAGGGTATCCATGTAGAAGAAATAAATTCTCACCTTCTCCTATCGTCCGATAAAAAATAGAATGACCCAAATAATTGAGATACTGACCACTGTGTTCAAATTCATTTAATACTGGATTAGTAAAATTCATTTCATTTTCCTTGAATCGCTAATGACTCCACAATGTTGGTCCACTTGAGAAAATCTTTTTGTTTTCGAGTTCTTACTTGTCCAAAAATAGTTACCTTCACAGGCGACACTCCACAAAATTCTAAAGTTCCAAACTTTAACAATTGTACACCGGGAGATTTGTTAAACCATTTATAATACCAACTAGGAGCATCCATTGTAACAAAGATGCGGGCAGATTTACCTAACAGTAGTTTTTCGGGTAGAGGAGAGTTTTTTCTATATTTGAATGAAAAACCAGGTAAAAATACGCGATCAATCCAAGCCTTTAGAACTGCAGGCATACTCGCCCACCAACTAGGAAATACAAAAACTAAATGATCTGCTTCTGCTATTAATTTGTGACTTTGAAGTAAATCAGGTTCAAGAGTTTGGATAGAATCTTTTTTGTGACCCGAATATAAATTATAATCAAACTTTAACTCGGAAAGTTTCAGAAAACTAACGCTATGTCCTGACTTTTTTGCCGAATTCACATAACTCTCAGCCAAATGAGCACAGAGGGAATTGGGGTTCGGGTGACCAAGGACTACTAGAATATTCCGCTGGTTTGTTTTCATAGGTCTCCATATCTATTAGATATATTTCCCAGCTATATCTGATAGATATATTCTGTCAATGGCAAAAATACAATTTTTGCAAATAAACAATGTCCAAAGAAAGTGATTCAATTTTATTGTTCTGCACAATAAAAAGGTAAGTTACTTGTGCATGGAAAACTATTAAATCCGATTGCAGTAGTTCCCGTACCTGCTGTATCACCTGCGTTCCCATTTCCTGAACTCAAACCCCAAGAGTCACAATGATTGACATTACTTGTCCAATCAGCGCTAAGTCCAGTCCAAGCAGTTGAGGATGTAGGTCGAATTCCAATGATGGGGAAGGTAAATAGGGATGAAGCATTTGTTGTGCCAATTACAGTAGGCGTGTCATTTCGTAAGTAAGAGGAAAATGGTTTTAAGACCCAATCAATTTGCCCATCTCCTAGATTTGCTGTAGCCGATGCAACTCGAGCATCTGATCCAGCATCAGCTAATATCGCTTTACATATTTTACCAATAGGACATTTTACATCTGCCTGACAAATCCCATCTGCACCGAAAATCCCTCCGAGTATTCCCGTATAACTACCAGTAGTTGTAAAAATAATCTTATCATTGTCTAAAACTACCATTGAAATGATTTGGTCTTGTAAACGCATAGAGGAATCATTCGAAATAGGAACCAAACGAATCAAAAGATTACGTGTCCCATTAATGATTGTATCGTTTACAGCTGTTACGGTGATGGACTTTAATACACTCCAGTCAGAACTTGTCCAAACCAAAGAGGTGGGAAAAACTGTCGCATAACTTGGATTACTAACTATGACTTGAACCGATACAGGATCTTTAGGTGCCATTCCTAAATATAATCCGAATGAAAGAGATGATCCTTGGGCGGCATTGCCACCAAACTCTGAAATAGTGCCATTGTTTGCGCTCAGATTAAGCCCAGGATTGTTTACAATGAGAGTACCTGGATAACAGGGGTGTTTTTTCTCACCTAAAAAACCGAGCAAAACAGAAGTTTCAGCGTAGGCACTTGATTCTGAATCACAAACATTATTGGGAATATTTTTTTCACAAGAAAGAAGGGATAAACTAAATAAAAATATGAATGAAAAAGAAAAAATGAAATGAGGTTTTTCTAATTTTTGAAATTTCAAAAGAACTACCATGTAAAGTCCAAAAATATAATTGACCAATTCTCGTTAAGCAATATTCGAAAAAGTTAAGCAAAATCTAGTTTTCAGTGCATAATAAATAATAGGGAACATTGCAGGAAAAATTCCCTCCGAAAAAAGTAATATCTGTATTTAGAGTTCGGAAGGAATTGCCAGTATAAAAATTTGTATTGTCAGACCAATTTTGACAATGATTGGGCCCGTACACCCATCCGCTAGCGCTACCAATCCAGGAACCAGTCACATTAGAATCGATCACATTAGAAAATGGAATTTGCAATAAAGCCGTAGAATTTGTATTGGAAATGAGTGTGACTCCATCGGTCCTATAATAATGAGTATTTGGATTTAAAACCCAATCGACTTGTCCATCGCCTAAATTTGCAGTTACAGATGCAATTCGAGAAGTTCCATTGATAATCACCGCTTTACAAAGAGAGCCCAGAGGACAATTCGGATTCGTAGCACAAATTACATCAGCACCCGATACTCCTCCAAATGCACCTCCTTGATAAGAGTTTGATGAGAAAAACATTTTCTTCTCATTATCCAAAATTTGCATTTGAATTTCGGCAGGATTTAAGTCCAACTTTGTATCCGCTGAGGTAGGAATCAAAATCACGCGAAATTCACGAGTTCCGTTGAGCAAGGAATCATTAACTCCTGTTATTTGAATATCTTGTGATACAGACCAATTATTTGCGTTAAAACTTAGCGTAGTTGGGCTAACCTGCGCATAAGTAGGATTTGAAACTACCAATTGAATCTCAACTTGGGATTCAGGTTTCTCCTTAAGGCTAACCGAAAATGGTGTCGTACTTCCAAGAAGTAAACTCCCTCCTCCCTCAGAAACTACTCCCTTTTTAGAACTCAAAGCAACCACCGTTGGAAAAAACTCTATCATTCCTGTTGTACAATTATTTTTTCCTTCTCCTAAGAGATTAAAAAGAATTACCGAATTCATATAAGATTCAGATTTGATATCACAGGCATTGTTAAACGATTTATCGCTACAATAAAGAACCAATACTAAAAACGGAATGAAAGAATAACGAATCATAAACAAATGAGAGCTCTAAGTATCTAGAGCCAAACTTGATAGATTTTTTATCCTCGCAATCATTAATCATTTATTTATAATTTATTAATGAGACCTATCGTATTCCCTTAAACTAACGAACATAAGATTAGAAAAATGTCGGCAAATTCATTACGTTTCGATCTGAGCCTAGAGAATACTTCTACCTGTTATTTAAATTATCCAAAAATAGATTCATCAATTTTTGAATGGATTGTTTGGTCTGTGCATCACTAATTTTGCCATCCATTGTAACTTTACCTTTCACACCAGAAATCAAAAGGTTTGTTTCATCAGATAATTTGGCACCAATTGTTTTCAAAACCAATAGTAATGATTCATGGGCTTTTTCTCCAACGGATGCAGCGGTGATTAACGTTACGGGTTTGTCAGTAAATACTACTGAAGAAACAGCCCATTCCAATGCATTTTTCAATACTCCGGGAATACTAAAAACATATTCAGGGGAACATATAAGAATCCCATCTGCATTATTTATTTCGTTTAAAAAATCTTTTATTATTTTTGGCGTTTCTTCATCGGAAATTCCAGAAATAAAAAAAGGAAACTTAACAATCTCATCATAAATCTTAAATTCACATTCTTCGGAAAAAGAATCTTGTAAATGGTTCAAAATTTTTTTGTTATACGATGTAGGGCTAATTCCGCCTGAAATTGCGAGAACTTTTGGTTTTGGATTTTTCATGTTCTATATAGACATCCCCATAATTTTTTTGGTTCCATCTGTTTCTTTTGTGTAAGAAAATAATTTCAATATAGAAAATTTTTCATACCCGTTGTCTTCTGTTTGGTATTCCCATAACCAACCCCAAAGACTTCCTCTTTTGACATATCCTCTCTCAATTTCAGTCTTTTCTTGATATAATGCACCTAACAGTATATATGTAGAATATTGGTTGTCTGATTTAGTTTTATTATGATAGTAACCAAGGCCAGCAATCATTAGTTCCGTGTTTTCTTCTTCAGAATCAAAAAGATAATAAAGAAAAGGACCGTATAATCTAGATTTTTCTTTCTCAGCATCAGCAGTTCTTACTATCGGAAAAAAATTATAAATTGTTTTATATGGCCTATCGTCATAACCTAACCACAATAAAGTCATACGGTTGATTCGAGATGGTTCTCTTTTGAAACTCCAAAGAAGATCACCCAAACTTCTAAACCTATATTCTGATTCGGTATTTTCCGATTCGACTAGATATAGAAAATTGTAGTAATGGCCTGTCTTTTCCCATTTTAAATAATTAAAAAGGGTAAAGGTTGAAAATCCGTCACTATGCCAATAATTAAAAGACAATGGAATCAAAGAGAAACTATTACTTGTTTTATAGAATGGGAAAATCAAAAGATGAGATAATTTTTTTTCCTTTGAATAAGATTCTAATTTTGTTTTTGAATATTTAGTGTAATCTGCCTCTTTATACCACTCCCAATCAACAAACCATAGGAAATTAGTTCTAGTTCTATCGGGCATCATGTTTCGATAGAAAAAAGGAGTAATCCAAAAAGTTTTTTCCCATACAGACTGAGAAGACATTTGATCATCATAAGAAATCCAAATTGGCCAAAATAGAAACTCAGTACTAACTGAGGAAACCCCAGTCCTTTTTTTAAAAGCAGAAAATAAAGTAAACGTATGGCTATCCGAATATTCTGCTTTTTTAAATTTTCGATGAACATAAAATGGAAGAACACGGTGACCAGAGTCAACATCTGATTCATAGACATTCACTAAAGGCCAAAGGTATGAACGTTCTTTTCTATTATTTTCATTGAGATCTTCGGTCAAATATACATTTAAAAGATAAGAGCGAAATTCAGAATTTTTATCTTTTTGTTTTCCATACAATGGAAACAATATTTTATATTCTAAATCATCCGATTGATAACTAAACCAAATCGGAAAAAACGGTGGTAACAAAACAACATTATCTTCAGAAGCCTCATCCCAAGTAAACCAGGCAAGGGGTAATAACCGAATATGTCTTTTTGAATCGGCCCGTTCATAAGAGAAAATTCCAAACAGGAAATTATAACCAATGAAACTATTGCTATTTTCACGATTAAATTCTCGTTTTTTTACTAACTTAGGATTATCTATTTCGATTGATTTTAGTTTTTTAGGATCTACAATTCCATTTAAAACTTTAGTTCGTTGTGAATAACCAACTAAATTGTATAAAATACCAAAATCAAAGTCTACATAGATATTTCCATCGTTAGTCGCCAAGTTTACATTAGCAGAGTTTGTTTTGGTATACCACAACAAATTAATATGATAATCTTCTTCCGAATCTGAATAGTTAAGATACAATGGAAAAATAAGATCGAATTCCTTTCCGGGAGATCGGTAGTACGCTAAAAAAGGAAAAGCGACGAACAATCTTTCCTCTTTGGCTTTATCATTCGAGTTATAAATTGGTCCAAGCCAATATTCATTATTATTAGAATGTTGATTTTGATAATACAATAGTAATGGAAGGAATAAATAATTTTCCTTAGAATAATAAACCAGTGGAAAAAACGAAAACTCATGAAAACCTTTTCTTTCATTGACCTCCAAGTGCATTAATGTCAAAAGACGTGTATAATAATTTTTATTTTCGCCACTTGTGTTTCGATTGTGATAGTATAACAGCGGAATTACGGGAAATCCAATTTTACTATTGGTATCGTTTGAGTTAGAAAAGAAAAAAGGAATGGTTGTAAGATAAGAACTATTTGTATCCTTACCCCAGAAAATGAATGGGTAAAAGGATTGGTCGACGGAATCTTTTTCTTTTGTCAAATTTACATTAACGATTCGTTTGTATTGGCGATTATCCGACTTACTTTGGATATCATAATAAAAAGGAAATACAGATTTGGTTTTTGCTTTTGGATAGTCATAATAGCGATAAAAACCCAAAGCTTTCACCGAATAATGATCTGTCCAATTTTCTATGTCATAAAAAATGTTACTGGCTGTAAACTTAGCGCTTCGCTCACTTCCATAAACTTTTACTTCTTTTTCCGATTCTAGATCCGGCCAAGTTTTTGCAATGATTCCATATGGTATCAATGAGATAGTGAAAACTAGAATGTTTTTATAAATAAATTTCATTTCCGAGGATTTACCCTTTGCTAAGGAATTAAAATAGTCATAGTAATTTAATGCAAGAAATTACTTTCGTATTTTGGTTGATTCATTCATAGGAAGAATCATCAGTTGTTTTGTTTTTTTTGGTCGATGTTCAATAACAGCCGCTGATTTAGGAAGTGGCAGAGAAATATTGAAATAGAAATAAATTTACAAAATACAACTAACACCAAAACTAATATTTATAAGTTTCCACGACTGTTTGTAAATGTTCCCCAGTGACCTCAATGTCTTTTGCTGTTTCCAGTAGGACTAATGAATTATCAGCGATAACTTGTGTTCCCGTTGCTATTGTTTCGATAGATTTGGAAATTTCTTCGACTGCGATTTTTTCCTGTGATGCAGCATTTAAAATATGAAGCGAGTTTTCGTTGATTTTATGAACTGATTCTACAATACGATTGGTATCTTCAGTTTGTTTGTCCTGAGCAGAACTCACAAGTTTTGCAGTCTCTTGGATTTTTGAAATATTACTCAATAACTCGCGAAAACTTTCTTCTGTGTTCATCATTAGACCAACACTGGTCTTAATTGCATTTTTAGTGTCCGTTGTTAACGATTGAATGTTTCGAGTGTTGTGAGCGGTTTGTTCCGCAAGTTTTCCTATCTCCTGGGCTACCACAGCAAATCCACGTCCAAGATCACCTGCCCTTGCAGCTTCTATGGCAGCGTTAAGCGCAAGTAAGTTGGTCCTATCTGATATTTCATTGATAATATCAACAACTTCATCAATCAATTCAGCCTTTTGATTTACTAAGTGTATGGAATCGGCAGTATTTTTTGTAGTTAACATTCCATCATTTGCTTGTTTGTAAAATTCTTCTGTAAGATTTGTCATCCCTAACATTGCATTGGCAACTTCTGCCATTGCAATTTTGAAGTCTGAAGTAACTTTTTCAATTTCTTTTAAATGATCTGCTTGTGTAGAAATACTTAGAAAAACATTATCAACGGAAGCAGCCAACTCTTCTGTTGCTGCGGATGTTTGTTCTGTAGAGGCAGCTTGGTCTTGTGTAGTTGCAGAATAGTTACGGACTAAATTGGCAGCTTCTTTTGATTTATCAGATAATTCTCCAGAAACTTGTCTTAAAATAAATACGATTTCAGTAATATTTAAGATAAAAACTCCCATCCATTTTAAAAGTCCCCCGATTTCATCATGAATTCCGTAATCTAAATTTTCTTTTAATTCGCCTGAACCACGGACGATCTGACTAATGATGTTTGTACTATTTCTGATGACTGACATGATACTTTGGATGATTAAGTATTGAAGTACAATAAAAAAGATTAAGATGGCAAGAGTAACTACTGTGATTGTTATGGCATAATATTTTGCAAAATTTGCTCTTTTTAAAAACTTCTCCGAAAGTTGTTTAGAAATAATTTCGTTAACGTTAAATATTTGATCGATCAAATTTGTTGTAGCATTGTAATACTCAAGCGGTTGTACTGTTGGTATTTTTTCTTTGATGATTCTATTTTGAATGAGTTCATGTAAGGATGGAAAATCTGCCTCCGCAAGTTTGTAAGTATCTACAATGATTTTACTATCGGGATTAAACTTTGTAATGAATGCAATACTTACAGAAATAGATTCAAAATGTCCTAAAGTTGCCCCCATAATTTCTTGAATCAAAAGTTTTTCTGAATCTTCTGCTTTAGCTCCTTTTCCTAAATACCCCAATCCTGTTGCCCGAAGTTGACCAAGTTTTTCAGCTAAATACGGTAATTTAGAAAGCGAAACATCAATCATAAAGTAAGTATCTTTATCGGGATCTAAAAACAATCCAGAAGATTCCCCTACTTCATTATTCACATTCAACATTTTTTTAATTAAATTCACATGGGCGATATAACTTTCTTTAGGTGTTAAGGTTGAATTTATTTCTTTAAGGTTTTTCCAATCTTTATACGTTTCTTTCGATAATTCAAAGACATGAAAATGTTTTCCTTCTTCCTCATTTAACTCTAAGAATTTTTGAAAAGAAGATTCCAGTTCTTCTTCTATTTTTAAGGAAGGTTCTTTTGCCGTCAGATCTGCGCTTAAAACTCGAGCCATTAGGCCCCTATGTTTTGCAGTTAGTCGCATAAGCTTTGCAAGACTTAAATTGTATTCTGCTCCTTTGAGACGATTGAATGCATCCTCGTATTCTACTTTTTTGATCAAAATTAGATTGATACCCAAAACCATCATCATGATAGCCATGAGACCAAATACAAACAAGAGTTTGGTTTTAATTTTAAATTTAAATAGTATTTTTTTAGGATTTAAAGTAAAACCCGATTCTTGTATCTTTGGATTCAGATAGAACCGCTCGCCTGTTTTGATTTGAGTTTCTGAAGATGCACGCCCTACATACATGTGGCCTACAATTTTTCCCTCGGTATCGTAATAAGGAGTTATGGTCGTATTAGCCCAAAAATAATTGCCAGACTTAGTTTGGTTTTTCAACATCCCATTCCAAGGTTCATTCGAATGTAGGGTTTTAAAGATATTGGCATAAATCAATTCAGATGTTTCGGGATGTTGGAGTTTTTTAAAGGATTGGCCGAGTAACTCTGTTCGTCCGAATTCACTCAATTTAACCAAATCATCGTTAACAAAGACAATATTACCCTTCAAATCTGTTTTGATAGATAGTGTTGTGTTTTGTGGGATTTTAACCTGGATAGTCATGCCAATACTCCAAAATAAAGAAAAGATAAAATAGAGAAGGAAACAAAGTCTTAAGATTTTGAAAAACGTGGAAAAGCAATCAATGATTGATTCATTTATTTCGAACGTTGGAAATTCTTTTTTAGAGCCATTGGGAAAAAAATACCTCCCCCATCATAGTCTAGCTAGAACCAATTTTAGCCCCTAAAATCATGATTTTCCTTGGGACAAAAATTTTCGCCGTACATTCGAAAATTCAGTTAATGTATCTTGATTTGATAACAATCACTTACCATCCTCTCTCTTTCACATCATAATGGATCTAAACAAGAGAAGTAGATTCTTTTAGGAAAAATCAAAAACCATTTATAACTTTTTAAACTCAGTTTTATAAAAATTCAATTTTATAAAAATCAAAACTCTATGATTAAAAACCAATACACTTTCAAACGATATTTCCCCATGAAAAACCATTGGCATAAACACAAAATATAACCTAATGGTTGTTAAATAAATTACCAATGCCTTCATTTTCTAGAACTATTCTTGTTATAATTATAATTTTTTTTCACCTCACGTTTGTTATTAAATTAATTCTAATATTTGAATTTAGCAACTTTCAAAAAAACGAGTCGCAATAGTTTCAATTATACTATTATCGTGTACATTCTGGCATAAAATACACCACTACCAACAAAGTTCAGTGGTCCATTTTAAACAAATAGGCAATAAGCACTTTTTGATTCAGAAGATGTGAGCGGAGGGTTTCCGAGTGGCAATAAAGAAATACGATGTCATTATCATTGGAGCAGGTATCGCTGGTTTGGTGGCTGCATACGAATGCATTAACAAAGGCAAATCTGTTTTGATCCTTGAAAGGAATACAAAGGAACATCTTGGCGGACTCGCCAAATTGTCATTTGGTGGAATGGCATTGGTTGGTACTCCACTCCAAAGGCGACTGGGAATTAAAGACAATTCTGCAATTGCCTTGGATGATTGGCATTCTTTCGCCGATTTTGGAACGTCAGATGTTTATCCAAAACAGTGGGCAGAACAATATGTCCATGAAAGTGCAGAACAAGTTTACCATTGGTTACTTGGTCTCGATTTGAAATTTTTTCCTGTCGTCAACTGGGTAGAACGAGGACAATACAAAAGAGGAAACTCGGTTCCCCGTTATCATGTACTTTGGGGAACTGGCCATCGTTTGGTGGAACGATTTGAAGAACTATTAAAAAATCATCCCAACCGCGACCGTTTAAGTTATCTCTTTGAACATAAGGTTACAGAGTTAGTCGAAGAAAATGGGAAGATTGTAGGATGCACCGCCAAACAGAAAAATACGAGTGAAAAAGATTTGTCTTTTTTTGCCGACCACGTAGTGGTAGCGACTGGTGGGATTACTGGATGCCTAGATAAAGTCAGGGAGAACTGGTATAAACCTTGGGGAAAGCCACCTACGGAGATATTAAACGGTTCACATCCGTATGCTGATGGCTTACTTCATGAGGCTGTGAGTCGGAAGGGTGGAAACCTCACTCATCTGGATAAAATGTGGAATTATGCGGCAGGGATTCCTCATCCCAAACCAGAATTTGAAGCCCATGGCCTCAGTTTGATTCCTTGTAAATCTGCCTTGTGGCTTGACCACTCGGGGCGAAGGATTGGACCGGAACCGATGGTGACTGGGTTTGATACCAATGAACTTTGCCACCGCATTTCGCAATTAAACAAACCTTACACCTGGCAATTGTTAAACTGGAGGATTGCTGCTAAAGAACTGGCAGTATCAGGTTCGGAACACAATCCCATGATCCGAGACCGAAAATTATTTTCCTTTCTGCAAGAAGTATTACTCGGCAACCACCGCTTAGTGCGACAGTTAGAGAAAGAGAGCGATCATTTTATTGTGGCCCGGGATTTACATGAGCTTGTAAATCAAATGAATCGTTTAAATGGAGACAACTCAGTTGATTACGAAGTATTAAAACAAGAAGTCACCCAGTTTGATGATGTGATCCGGCGCGGACAAGGACTTTGGAACGACGACCAGTTACGAAGGATCCAACATGCTAGGTCTTGGCGTTCCGATCGAGTACGAACCTGTAAACCAAGACCCATTCTCGATCCCAGTGCAGGACCACTCATTGCCATCAAACTACGATTGATTACACGTAAAAGTTTGGGCGGAATCCAAACAGATTTACAAAGTCGCGTATTGAATCAGTTAGGTGCTCCGATCGCCGGTTTATATGCGATTGGAGAAGCAGCGGGATTCGGTGGTGGTGGTGCTAGTGGTTTTAAGTCTCTGGAAGGAACATTTTTATCTGGCTGTATTTTAACCGCAAGAGCCGCAGCAAAGTCGATCAACGCTAGTGTATAACGAAAGTAATAAGGATTCACTAAGGAAATAAAACATGAAAAAAACAGGTGCCTGGTTAGTAAGATATGCTCTGGAACAAATTGGTGTTCGTTATACTTTTGGAATTCCAGGAGTCCATAATACCGAAATCTATGACGAACTAAATAGTTCGGACTCAATCATACCAATGTTAGTGACCCATGAAGGTAGTGGTGCCTTTATGGCCGACGCCATCAGTCGCACGAGTGACTCGATTGGGACTTTACTCATTGTGCCCGCAGCTGGAGTGACTCATGCCGCAAGCGGGATCGGGGAAGCTTTTTTGGATGGGATTCCCATGCTCGTAATTGCGGGAGGAGTCAGAAGCGATTCTAAGTTTAAATACCAATTGCATGATATGGACCAACATGCACTACTCAAACCCATTACTAAAAAAACTTTTAAAGTCAAATCACAAGAGGAAGTAGTAGAAACGATTTACAAAGCCTATCAAATTGCTGTTAGTGGAGAACCAGGACCTGTATTTGTGGAAATACCAGTGAATATTCAACTTTACACTGGTTCGGTGGAAAATCTTCCCACTTATAAAGACTATTGTAAGTTACAAACAATCATACCTTCCCCATTCCCGTTTGCAAGTCTAGACGAAGCCGTGGAACTATTAGTTCAAGCAAAATCACCGGGTTTGTTTTTGGGTTGGGGAGCGGTCGATGCGACAACTTCCACTATAGAAATCGCAGAACTTTTAGGTGCACCAGTTTCCACCACCTTACAAGGTTTAAGTGCATTTCCAGGGAACAATCCTTTACATTGCGGAATGAGTTTTGGTGCGGCAGCAGTTCCTGCGGCCACAATAGCTTTCTCAGATTGTGATTGTTTACTCGCCGTAGGTACTCGATTTGCAGAAATTGCAACCGCGAGCTTTGGAGTCAATGTACCGAAAAATCTAATTCATATCGACATCAATCCAGATGTGTTAGGTGCCAATTATTCCACCAAAGTTGGAATTACAGGAGATTCCAAATTAATACTTCCAGAACTTGTCAAACGATTGAAACTTAAATTAGAGGAAACTAAAAAAAGTAGGGATGAACATTCAAAAAAAATCAAATTGGATATTCTAAAAAACAAACAGGCATATACGGAAGAATGGTTCCATCATGATAGTCAGGGCAGAGTGAACCCTGCGAGATTTTTTAGTGTACTGCGGTCTACACTTCCTGATGACGGCTTTGTTGTAGTGGATGATGGAAACCATACATTTCTTACGGCAGAACTTATGCCGATCCACAAACCTAGGCATATGATTTCACCCACTGATTTTAATTGTATGGGTTATGCAGTGCCTGCAACGATTGCCACTAAACTAGCAAACCCTGAAAAAGCAGTGGTAGGAATCATCGGTGACGGTGCCTTTCTAATGACTTGTATGGAGATCATTACTGCCAGTAGGAACCAGATAGGAGCAATCTTTACTATCTTCAATGATGGTGAGTTATCTCAAATTGCACAGGCCCAACAAGTTCCATACAATCGCAAAATCTGTACGATTCTTGGAACCACTCGTTTTGAAGGCATTGCCCTGGCCACAGGTGCGGAATATTTGCGCATAGAAACCAATGACGAGATCCAACAAAAGTTAGAAACTGCCTGGAATCTGACGAAGGAAGGTCGCCCTGTGATTTTGGATGTAAATATCGATTACAGTAAAAAAACTCGATTTACCCAAGGTATTGTGGGAACGAACCTAAAGCGTCTGCCATTTTCTACAAAATTACGAATGATCAGCCGTGCCCTGGTGAGAAAAGTGACTGGATAGGTTGATGATCCCCTTTGCGTATCTTACTTGCACCCATGGAAGGACTACTTGATTACCGACTGCGTGATACACTAACACGCGTAGGTGGATTTGATGAATGTGTCAGCGAATTCATTCGTGTGAATGATACCCTTCTCCCTGCACACAGGTTTTACCGCTATGTTCCCGAATTGTATGATGGGTGCCGAACCAAGGCGGGAGTTCCTGTGAAAGTACAACTTTTAGGTTCTGATCCTATTTGTATGGCAGAGAACGCAAGTAAGGTGGCCTCTCTTGGAGCTTACGGAATTGATATTAATTTTGGATGCCCTGCGCCTACGGTAAACAGAAACCGGGGAGGAGCTGCTCTTCTCAAAGAACCCGATCTTATGTTTGCAATTGTAAAAGCGATTCGTAATGCCGTTCCAAAAATAATTCCTGTGACGGCAAAGATGCGACTCGGATTTGACTCCACCGAACTAGCGCTAGTTTGTGCCAAGGCTTTAGAAGACGGAGGAGCCGAAGAAATTGTCGTCCATGCCAGAACCAAAACAGACGGATACAAACCTCCGGCATATTGGGAATGGATTACAAAAATCCGCTCTACGGTGAAGGTTCCTGTGGTTGCCAATGGAGAAATTTGGACTGCAGATGATGCCCGAAGGTGTCTTGAAGTATCAGGTTGCGAGGACATTATGATTGGACGTGGTGTCGTTGCGAACCCTGCTCTTGCTTTAATGATTCGCAACGAAAGAAACAAAAGTCTCTCTTGGGAAGAAATGAAAGATATCTTATTTCAGTATTGGCAAAGTTTAGAAAGTGATATGGAAACAAAAAGTCGCGCAGGACGCATCAAACAATGGTTACACTATCTTTCTCGCCATTACCCAGAAGCCGAAAAGGATTTTGAATCCGTAAAAAGATTCACAAACTTGGATGCTTTTGCTAAGTATCTGAAGGAACCCGTGACAGCCTAACTCTTAAAAGCAAATTTTTTCCTTTAAAAACCATCAAAGTCCTCTATACTCTTTCTTATGTTTGAATCGTTTTCCAATTCTGAAATCCTTTCCGGTATGATCACTCCGGCGGTTCTTGTTTCCGCCTGCGCTAGTTTGATTTTTTCCACGGCCAACAGGCTGGGGCGTATTTTTGATCGTGTGAATCTTTTGAAGTCGGAAGTGGAATTGTTACTTGATGGGAAACGAAGTTTTCATAAGGAACGGATGGTGTATTTACGCCAACAACTCTCCGTGCAAAAAAAACGCGCCGTCCTCATCCAACGTTCCATGGCTTTTTTGTATTTGGCAACTTCTCTCTTTGTCATTTCCAGTCTGACACTCGCCATCACTCTTGCCTTTGCCAAAGACTATTCTTGGATTCCGACCGTTGTGGCCTTGTCAGGTGGGATTTGTTTGTTTTTGGCAAGTGCCCTACTTTTTTATGAAAGCAGGTACAATCTAACATTCATTAATCGACAAATTGAGTTTACGGAATTTTTGGAAAGGGAAGTGCAAGTGAAGTAACCCTTTTTTGTAAGTGGGGCCAAAGAGAAATAAGGATAAGAATCTAAGACAGTCCTCTCGAGAGAAATGAGATTCGGATCTTTACTTTAAGGCCTGCGCCAGGGACCTGGAGGGCTTGGTCCGAAGAGGCGACGCCTCCGAGGACGGGAGCGAACGCGGACCCCAAAAGGGCCCGCCCGGGCGCCCAAAGTATCTTACTATGAACTTTTTCGAAAGAAAATTGGGAATTTTGGGAAGAGGCGTGCCAAAAAAGCGGGTTGTGATAGAAGGAAACCATTGGGTGGCGGGTCTAGTACCCCACCCTCAGATCAGGGCGGGGAGATTGTACCCTCACCCCCCACCCCCTCGACCCTCTTTTGTAACAAATCTGACAAAAAAAAACGATTTTCCTGTCACCTTGGCTTTCTAGAACGGTAAGTAAAAATTAGATTCGGAAATTCCTTCATGAGAGAAATCAAAACTGTCACGATTTTAGGTGCCAACGGAGCCATGGGTTCTGGAAGTGCAGGCGTCATTGCCGCCTTCGGTGGTGCTAAAGTCCATATGCTCGCTAGAGATGTTGAAAAAGCTAAACAGGGTATCGAAGCCGCTGTCGCATCCGTAAAAACGGATACAATTCGCGCACGAATGATCCCTGGTTCCTACGATGCGGATCTGGAAAAAGCTGTCGCAGAGTCAGATTGGGTATTCGAACTCGTGGCGGAAAGTTACGAAGTCAAAGAACCGATCAATACTCGTATTGCAAAGGCTCGTCGTCCCGGAACTATCGTATCCACTGTGTCTTCTGGTCTTTCCATCGGTCGTTTGGCAAAAGCTTACGATGAAGATGGTCAAAAACACTATTACGGAACGCATTTTTTCAACCCTCCTTATAAAATGATCCTTTGTGAACTAGTCACTCACTCTGGAAACGATAAAAAAGTCACACAAGCGTTAGGTGAATACTTAGATAAAGTACTCGGCCGTGCAGTCGTTTATACAAACGACACTCCTGCTTTTGCTGGAAACCGCATTGGATTCCAATTGATGAACGAAGTCGCACACTTTGCAGAAAAGTATGCAGACAAAGGGGGAATTGCCCTCCTCGACGAAATCATGTCTGGTTACACTGGTCGCGCTATGGGACCATTGGCAACTGCTGACTTCGTAGGACTTGATGTTCACAAAGCCATCGTAGACAATATTTACGACAACACAAAAGACGAAGCACACGAAACATTCAAACTTCCTGGTTACTTCCAAAAGTTAATCGATGCAGGCAAACTCGGAATGAAAAGCGGTGGTGGTCTCACAAAAGTGGTGAAACACGCTGATGGAAAACGGGAAAAGTTTGTTTATAATATCAAAACTGGTGAGTACGATCCGTATCCAAAATTTGATATTCCTTTTATCAAAGAAGCTCGCCAAAAAATCAAAGAGTCTGACTACAAAGGTGCGATGGATGTAGTAAAAAAAGCAAGTGGCTTTGAAGCTGACATTGCTCGTTACTTCATTTCACGTTACATCAGTTATTCGCTCTCTCTCGTTGGTGAAGTGGTTGATACAAAAGAAAACACTGACGGTGCGATGGGTTTCGGTTTTAACTGGGTTCCTGCTTCTGCGTTCGTGGATTTTCTTGGTGGCCCCAAAGAAACAATTAAGCTAATGGAAGCGTCTAAAATACCAGTCCCAAAACTTTTAAAAGATGCCAAAGATGGCAAAAAGTTTTACGAACTCGGTGAGAAACTGGATGCAAGGTCCCTGTTCAAAGGTTAATTAGGAGTATCATATGAGTGAAAAAGTATTTGTACTAGGTGGAGAACAAACCGACTTCCAACGTAACTGGACTAAAGAAGGAAAAACCTTCATGTCTATGATGCGAGAAGTATTAGATGATGCTCTTGAAAAAGTAGGCATTAGTTACGATGAAATCAAACGATTGAATAAAGAAAACCGAGTGGCTGTATTTGTGGGTAACTTCGATGCAGAACAGTATGCCAACCAAGGTCACTTAGGCGCTTTTTTAACAGAAGTAAACCCTGCTCTTTTTGGAGTTCCTGGGGCTCGTTACGAAGCAGCTTGTGCTTCTGGATCCGTTGCCCTTGATGCTGCGATCACACATATCCGTGCCGAAGATTACGATCTAGCGATTGTTCTTGGTGTGGAAGTGATGAAAACAGTTTCTTCTTCTGTAGGTGGAGACTTTCTTGGAACTGCTGCTTACTACGATAAAGAAGCAAAGGGAGTTCAATTCCCTTTCCCAAAACTATTCGGTAAACTAGCAGACGTTATCTTGGAACGTTACGAACTCAAAGAAGAACGATTTATGGATGCTCTTGCTGAAATTTCTCGTATCAACTACGCTAACGCAAAACGTAACCCAAAAGCACAAACTCGCACTTGGTTCATGAACAAAGAACATGCGATGGCTCGTGGTGGAGATAACAATATGGCCGTGGGGGGAAGACTTTGTATCACTGACTGTTCTCAAGTAACAGATGGTGCTGCAGTAACAATCCTTGCTTCCAAAGATTATACAAAAGCATACGCTAAAAAAACTGGCCGCAAATTCGATGACATTCCTCGCATCAAAGGTTGGGGACACCGTGTGGCACCAATTACGTTTGAAGCAAAAAAATTAGA
Source organism: Leptospira terpstrae serovar Hualin str. LT 11-33 = ATCC 700639 (assembly GCF_000332495.1). NCBI lineage: Bacteria > Pseudomonadati > Spirochaetota > Leptospiria > Leptospirales > Leptospiraceae > Leptospira > Leptospira terpstrae. Next base: position 122,368 of record NZ_AOGW02000002.1, read on the forward strand.
ATCCGTTGGGGACAAATACATCCTTCCATGGACTCGCCAAACAGTAAAAGACGCATACAAACGTGCAGACTTAGATGTAAAAAACATTGATGTGTTTGAAACCCATGACTGTTTTACTTCATCTGAATATGCAGCTATCTCTGCGTTTGGAATCTCTGAACCTGGAAAAGAACACATCGCGATCGAAGATGGAACCATTGACTTTGGTGGTAAAAAACCAATCAACCCATCCGGTGGACTGATTGGTGTGGGTCATCCAGTGGGTGCTTCTGGGGTTCGTATGATGCTCGACCTTTACAAACAAGTAACAAACACGGCAGGGGACTACCAAGTAAAAGGCGCTAAAAATGGCCTTATGCTCAACATCGGTGGATCAGCAACTACGAACTTCGTGTTCATCTTAGGGAAGTAAGAGTTTGAATTCGCTGAATGCAGAAAAATGGAATCGGATACTCGTTCGGTTCCTTCTAGCCTTTTCGTTTTGGGAAGCGGTTTCCATCCCACTCCGGATGTTGTTTTTTTCAAAGTTCTACTTTGATCCAAACTTCAAAGGAATCTTTGTCCCCATAACTGATGTTTTTTGGTTAGCTCCTGTGTTCAGCGATTTGGTCTTTACTTTATCCTTTGGAGTTTTATATTCCTTAATCAAAGATTCTCTCCCGCAAGGTCTAGTAGGTGGATTTTTAGTAGGAATCTTAGTTTCTATCATTGGATATGTATCCCCAATGTTATGGACACTATCTCTTACAAACTTTGCACCCTCAATCCTCGTTTGGGTATGGGTGGCTTATTATGCTATTTTTACAACAGTGACTGCTGTGATTTATTCAGTAGGTTGGAATTCGGAAGATTAAAAAGATTAAATTTCAATCCTGAAAGTAAAGACTTCAGTTAACTTTTCATTCTAAAACCCAAAGGAATCTTTGGGTTTTTTATTTTCTGCGAATTTCGCCAGCCAAATCAGTTCCGGGTGTAATGGTGTTAAACACAGTTCCATATTTTTTTATATTTTCATGTAACAGATGCAGACGGTTATCCGATTCCTCTGTATCCACGATAATTTGGTATCGAATGAATTCCATTTTTGGGGGAACATCCTGACGGATTCCATCTACAATCACTTGAATCCCTTTTAGTTGGAAATGAAGAATGGGAGTTACCCTTTCCACTCCCTTAATGATACATGCCGAAAGAGCAGCGAGTAATAACTCCGCTGGGTTAAATGCATTTGGATTTCCCGCCATGTCCGTATCCAAAACAATCTCTGCAGATTTACATTGAGATTTGCTTGAGTGAGAATCAACTCGTGTGGTTTCCACATGGAAACTCATTTTTGGTTTTGGGTCTTTCATTGTCTGATCCTGGTCGGTACTAGTACATGATTAAAATTGAAATCGGAAAGCTACTGAATCCAATCTGTCCGCCACTTGGTCTAGATTCGTTATGGACTCTTCAATGGCAGCGATCGTCTGCTTTTGTTCGTTGGCTGCCGCGGACAACTCTTCTACGATGGCAGAGGTATTGATGAGTTGGGTTTGAATCTTTTCCATATTTCCGAGAACACTTCCAGACATTGATTCCGTCCCTTTTGTAGATCCATTAATTTTTTCAGCACTAATTTTTGTTTCTTCTGCATTCTTTAAAATTTTATCCATCTCAACTTGAACCGTTTCAAATTCTAGAGAACCCACTTCCACTTCAGTGAGACCCTCTTGGATATCGGCAACTGTTTGTAAAATCTTTGCAGTCAATTCAGAGATGAAAGAAGATATTTCCTTTGCCGATTTATTGGATTGTTCCGCTAGTTTTCCCACTTCCCCAGCAACAACAGCAAATCCTTTTCCAGCATCACCTGCTCTTGCAGATTCAATCGATGCGTTTAACGAAAGTAAGTTGGTTTTTTCAGAAATGGCAGTAATTGTTTCTGTGATTTTTCTGATGGCCTTTGTTTTTTCGCCCAACGCTTTGATGGTCTCCGATGTTTTGAAAATTTGGTTTTTAGCCTTCAGAAACTGTGACATCGCCTTATCGGAACGATCTTTTCCCACCAAGGAGAATTGGAATGCTTCAGTAGATTCCAATTGTACTGTATTAGATTCATTTCTGATATTACAGATTAGTTGGTTCAAAGAATCCATTTGATGAAAAATACTTTCAGAACTTTCTCGTGTCACAATGCTTGAATCTGCCAAAGAAAACATTGCTTTAGACAATTCTTGAAATGCGATATGGATATGTTCCACAGCATAGGTAAGGGATTTGATTTGAGTCTTTACTATTTCTGCATTTCCGATCAATTGCGAAATCATTCCTCTAAATTCAAATTGAGTTTTTTTAATCAGTGTTAGAATTTCCTCATTGTCCCCACCATTTACTAAAACCACATCAAACTTTAAATGGCCTTTATATAATTTCTCCAGATATCCTTTTATCTTCAAAAGAGATTTTTTATGAGCTGAGATTTTTAGATAACCAAAAACTGTTACAAGCAAGAATAAAACGAATCCAAAAGTAAAAACCAAAGTATGGTTCAGAAAATTTGGATAGGATTGTAACGAAAACAGAAACAATAAAATCCCACTTACAATTGTTTGTGTAAGAAAAACGGACGACAACGAGAACCCCGTTATCAAACCCACTTTTAACTTTGGTTTCCGAGTCCCAGAATTCATTTTGACATAAAGTAATTCGGCATTACGGATTTGTTCTCTGGTTGCCTTGGTCCGTACCGACATATAACCAATATGTTTCCCCTCTTCGTAGATTGGTGATACGTTTGCATCTACCCAATAATAGTCTCCATTCTTACAACGGTTCTTGACTACACCTACCCATGAGTTTTGGTTCTTTACTGTGTCCCATAAATCTTGGAACGCTTCTTTTGGCATATCGGGGTGACGAATGAGGTTGTGTGGTTGTCCTAGCAGCTCTTGTTCAGTATATCCACTAATGCGTAAAAAATCTTCATTCACATAAGTGATGATTCCCTTTAGATCTGTTTTAGAGGTGATCTTTGTTCCTTCTAAAAATTCGATTTCCGTTTCAGTAACCGGCAGATTCTTGCGCATAGATTCGTTATCGCAGAATCCATCCAATCATCCAAGAACAAATTAGAATATTCCAAAATCTACCGAAGCCAGAAGCTCGATTTCTTTGTTTCGAAGTGGGCATTGGCTTGACATTGTTTTATTTTTGTCATAAGTTCTCACGGGATTCAGAAACAGATGAAATTACTGGCAATGATGGGTCAGGTGAGAACGTGAAACGAGAAACACTATTCTGGGACCTAACTCTAAAACTCGAAGCGTTTACACACACGGTTCCTGTTCCTTTTGCCGTATATTATGCCATTATCACTCAGAAAATGGAGCCAGCACATTGGCAAATTTTCATTGCTCTCTGTGTGTTTTTTGCCACAGGAATTGGCCTTCTGGGTACCTTTGCCAGACATCTTTTATTAAAATATGTATATGCTAAAATTGAAAGGATCCAAGTTCCTTCGCCAGGAATGATTTCCTTATCTAAAGAAGAAATCGAATACGCAAGGTCAGTAAAAATTCTTCTATTTCGTTATCCTTTATTGGAAGCAATTATTATCGTAATACGCTGGTTATCTGGTGTCATCCCCATTAGCCTATTATTTTTTCACTTGGTAACGTATATGCCTTCCGTTACACGCTCAGCCATTTTTACATTTTTAATGATTGCACCTATCTCCTTTGTGACTTATTATTTTATTTCCGAAAATTCAATTCGTTGTTTATTTGATCTTCCTCAAATCAAAAACATTGAACTCCAAGAAAAGGACATTCCCAAATTTAATTACTTCACTAGGATCTTAGTTGCTTTTTTTAGTTTGGCGGCTCTTCCTTTTGTGATTTTTTCTTATATTTTATATTCCCTTGCCATGGGAGAATTTGCAGTTGAAGATCCTATGATCCCAATTGTGACTGTTTCATTTATTTTCGTGATCCCACTCATAGTCTGTTCCTATGTAGTCGCCAAGTCAGTGAATGAAGGTCTAAACGAAACAAGTAGATCCTTAGGAGAACTTGCAAACGGTAATTTTGATGTGGTAGTTACTCCCAAATCCAGTGATGATTTCGCCAAACAAGCATTTTATCTCAATTCAGTAATTTCTAAATTAAAAGGAATGTATGAGGAAATCAGAACGCTGAATGAAGGGTTAGAAGAAAAAGTCATCCAAAGAACTGATGAATTAAACCAATCTTTACGAGACATTAGCAATCTAAAAATCCAACAAGATGGAGATTACTTTCTCACCTATCAATTGCTAAATCCACTTGCCATTAAAGATGTAGACAGTAGTCAACTAGAAGTTGACCATTTGGTTCGACAAAAAAAAGTATTCGAATACAAAAACCAAAGATATGACATTGGAGGGGATATCAACATCTCCCACTCTATAGTCTTACAAAACAGACGGTTCTTATTATTTGCGAATGCCGATGCTATGGGAAAATCGATGCAAGGTGCCGGCGGTGCTTTAGTATTTGGAGCAGTATTTCAATCCATCGTCCAAAGAACAAAAACAGATCCAGGTTACCAAACATTAGGTCCAGACGATTGGCTAAAATACAATCTCCAAGAAATGCATATGATCTTTGAGGCCTTTGATGGAACGATGTTAGTTTCCCTTACCATGGGCCTTTTAGAGGAGGACACTGGAAAATTATATTTTCTGAATGCAGAACATCCTCCTATCGTTTTATACAGAAAAGGAAAAGCAGAATACTTACAGGCAGATGTCTCTTACAGAAAACTGGGAACTTTAGGTGCCATGCCCATTCAAAATATCAAAGAGTTCCCTCTCCAACCGGGAGACGTACTCATTATTGGATCAGATGGAAAAGACGATGTATTACGATTAGATGCGAATGGTAAATGGGAAGTTAACTCCGATGATGAGATTTTTTTGCATCTTGTTGAATCTACAGAAGGCAATTTACTCGCGATAACAAAACAAATCGAATCACTGGGCCAAGTAATTGATGATATTTCCTTAATACGGATCTGTTATTTACCCAAATCAAAACAGTGATCAAAAAACGATTTAACCTAAGTTCGGAAATTTCTTCCTCCGGAATAGACTCACCCACCGTCCAATACTTGAGTCCATGAATGAACCAAACTAAATTGAAACTCCCTATTAAAATGGGATATGGATCGGCCGAAACTGGTATAACAGCCGTTCAACTCTTTACACAAATTTATCTACTAAAATACTATACCGAAATTGTAGGTCTCAATTCCAGTTTAGCAGGAATTGCTTTATCCATATCAGTCCTTTGGGATGCCATTAGTGACCCTCTCATGGGTAGAATTTCTGACCACACCCATACACAATGGGGCCGTAGAAGGCCCTACATTCTCCTTGGTGGGGTTTTACTCTCCCTAGCCGTCTTACTCCTCTTCTCCCCACCGCACCTGACGACCCAACTCGGAAAGTTCTCGTATCTTTTGACTGTGTATCTTTTTGTAAACACCGCAATGACCATCATTTCCGTCCCTCATATTGCTTTGGGAGGGGAACTCAGTTTTGAAAGAAATGAAAGGACATCCGTTTTTGGATGGAGGTTGTTTTTTAGTAATATCGGTATGCTCATAGGAATGATAGTTCCTGCTGCCATATTACAATCTTTAGGTGACGAATCTTCAAAAGAAAATATCATCACTTCCCGAACGGTTGCTGGAGAAATTGTATCCCTTGTAATTTTATTTTCCTCAATCACTACCTTTCTTGTAACACGAGGAAGAGACAATGTAAGAAATCATTCAGAACAAAAGATTCCTTTTTTCACAGCCTTTGTTTCTGTTTTAAAAAATAAAATGTTTCTAATATTACTTTTTGCCTTTATCATTGCAACGATTGGAAGGACATTCAACTCAGCCATTGCTTTGTATTATTATGAGTATAGACTTGGTCTCAAAGAATCATTAGTAGTCATCAATATCCTTTTGCCTTTTTTTCTAGTCCTAATCCTTTCCATTGGATTCTGGGTTTGGATCGCAAAAAAAATTGGGAAAAAAATACCGGCTTTTCTGGGAGTGTTTGGACTTGGACTATTAACCGTGATCGTATATCCCCTCTTTCCTTATGGCGAGTTACGTCCTCCTCTCATTGCCGCCTTTGTCGGAGGAATCTGTGCGGGATCCATCCTTATCATGGACTCCATCTTAACGGACGTTGTGGACTATGATGAATTCAAAACTGGGGAAAAAAGAGAAGGATTGTATTTTGGAATTTGGAAGATGGGTGTAAAGTTTTCCCAAGCCTTTGGAATTGCACTTACTGGGTTTTTACTTGATGCCATTGGATTCCAAAACGGTGCTACCACCCAATCACAAGAAGTGGGATTTCGACTAGCAATGATTTTTGGTCCAGGTGTTGGTTTCTTTTTTATCCTAGGTTCTATTCTCTTTTTATTTTTTCCATTAAGTGATACAAAACACATCCAAGTCCAAAGAATTTTATTGAAACGGAATACAAAGAGAACCAAGGTATAAGGGAGACTTATTTATGAAACCAGGCCGCACCCTCCAATTCATCGCTTTTTTACTCATTTACTTTATTGTTCCGTTTTGTGCCTGTTTGTTCACACTCTTATTTGCCAACTATACAGCCTCTGCCTTTTTGCCTGATAAGTTTCTAGCAATATTTGAAGCCACAGAAACAAAAAGTGACCTAACACTCGCTATCATCACTTGGGCTCCATTTCCTATCATCACACTCATCTTGTTTTTTTACAGCCTACCGATTGCAAAATTTCTTTTTTCTACCAAAGGTTGTAACTTTATCTCTGAAGAAAGAGCCCGTCACCGTATTGTTCACTCGCCCATCACAATTAGTCTTTTAGGTTTTATCGGTTGGGAACTTTCTACTTTTTTTAGTATTTTTAGGATCGACTTTTTATATCCAGATGCTCCTCACCAAAGCATTGTTACGGTTACAATTTTATTTGCATTTTGGGGTCTTTTTGCCTTTGCCTTTTCGTATGCCACAACCACTTACTTAAACAAACTCCTCATCATTCCTTGTGTATTTCCGGAAGGGGGACTTGGAAAATATGCACATGGAAAACAATTTTCCATTGTGACCAAACAGTTTATCTTTTGGGCCGCATCGACTCTCTTTCCGATTGTACTTTTGATCTTTGGCTTGTTACTAAGGACCAATCAAAACATTCTGAATCTTCACGAACTTGTTCATAACGATGTTTTGTTTGAAGTCATTGCCATCATGCTCGTTTTTTCTTTTGCATTTGCAATGTCGTTTGCCTCTAGCTTACAACATCCACTCAATCAAATTGAAAAAGCAACAGAACTCATCAAAGAACAAAAGTTTGATACTAGAGTCAAAATTTTTAGCTCGGACGAATTGGGTCTCCTTGGTGATGCCGTCAACGAAATGGCGGAAGGCCTTGCTGAAAGAGAAAGAATGAAAGATACCTTTGGTCGTATCGTTGACCCCAGAGTTCGTGACTACCTACTATCCAATGAACATAGTTTAGGTGGAAAAGTTGTAGACGCCTCAATTCTTTTTTCAGACCTCCGAGACTTTACAAAACTTTCGGAAAAACGAAAACCTGAAGAAGTATTGTACATCCTCAATCGTTATTTCCAAGAAATGAGTAATGCCATTGAAATCCACGGTGGGTTCATCAACAAATTCATTGGGGATGCCATCCTTGCAGTGTTTGGAACTCCCATGCCCATGGCAGACCACGCCGAACGTGCGTTTGCAACGGCTCTCCAAATGCAAAAAAACCTAGATGCACTCAATGCACAATTTCTCTCCGAAGGCCTCACGGAGCTAAAAATGGGAATTGGGATTCATACGGGGAGTTTACTTGTGGGAAACATCGGCTCTGCCAATCGTATGGAATTTACAGTGATTGGAGATACGGTCAATACGGCATCGAGGGTGGAAGGACTTTGTAAGGGACTCAAAAAAAACCTTCTCCTCACAGAAAATACCTCAGTGCTTCTGCCTGAAGAAATTCGGATCAAACTTAAATCTGAAGGCGAATACGAACTAAAAGGTAGAGAGTCCAAAGAGAAGATTTATTCTTTCACAGGTTAAGAATAAAATGATTGAACTCACTTCGAAAAATGTACAAAATGGAAAAGGAATGAAGTTATGCCTCGGAATCATCTCACTTTGTCTTTTGTTTGTTTCGTGTAACGAAATTAAGTTGGTCAATAGACAAGACATCCTAGACCTTTTAGAAGGGGATGGGACACAAAATGGATCTTCCCAATCTAGCTCTTCCGATTCCACTCGATCTTCCTCTAACAGTGGTAATTCGAACAATCTAAACTATCACGGAATGACTGATTCCGCAACGGGAACCAACACTTACGGATCCACGGGCACCACAGTGGGAAACCCGCTCGGTTACTAAAACAAATTTCTCTTACTTAATAAACTCAAAGAAATCATCCATCAGTGGTCGAAAACAAGACCGAATCGTAATTTTGGCTACCTTTTCATTTTTGGGTCCATAGTTCAAAATAATGTCATTGGGATCCCGAATGAAGGAAAAGATTTTGTTGATTTGCATCTCGGCATGACCTTCACGAACTTTTACAATGTATTCAAACTCATGTTCGTTCGCATCCACTTCCCCAATTCCATAGGGAACGTAACATTTAATGAGTCCAATCCCTCTGATCTCTCCAGTTTCTTGGTTCTCAGTTTCAATCTTAGATAACTCTGGATCCAGTTTGTATTCCAACCATTGTTTTGCCTTGAGATAACTGCGGGTTTTCTGGTAAGATTTGTTATCCCTGGAATCTTCTGTAGTTCGGAACTTGGAAGATACGGTCCAAAGTTTCAAACACATAGAGTTCTGAAACAAAAGGAAAAAAATAGCTAATAAGGCGAGTCGTTTTGGCATCATTTCTATGCTTCCTGTTCCTCACCCGGCTCGCAAAACAAATCTTCACAAAGATGGAAAATTTTCTCCTTATTGGGGAGTACGGGGAAGGGTACAACGTTCGGAGGCAAAAGGGATGTGTTCTGGTTTGTTTTTTTGATCTTATGTCTCTTGGACTCGATTCTATCTCTCACTTTATTATTTTCGGAACTGCCCTCCCCCATTCTGGAGTGCTCGAATAAAAATTGGATTGAATTTGTCGGGGCATCACTTTCAATCTTGAACATGCCCGATTTTGATCGTATTGATCTTATGAATTATGCCATGTACGGAAATGATTTTGATCCCCAATGGGATGAAATCCGTACATTTTTAAAATCCAATGCAGCCGCTCAAAAAGAGTTGGAAGAGATAAAAAGAACCGTTCCAAGCCCTCATCTGGGAAAAAAACGTAGAGAGAACTCGCTGGTAACAGATCCAAGAGAGTCCAATGGAGGCAGTGGAGTGGGCCAAGAACCGAGAAATCCAGGTTCGGATCCCTCTGCTAAATCTTGGTGGCAAAAGATCTTAGGAGAATGAAATGGAAAACACCGTAGACCAAGTCAAAAAGAACGTTGAGAACATCAAAAAGTTTGTCACTCCGTTCTTTAATTTGGCTGTAACCACAAATGTCTACGGTTACCATAACATTGTACCCAATGGCAAACTCATCCTCACTTGCAATCATCGAAGTGATATGGATCCCTTTGTCATTGGTTCTGTTTTCCCAAGATTTATTTCCTGGATTGCTGCAGAATATACAACTCGCATTCCTCTATTCAAAGACTTAGTCGAAAAAACAGGAACCATCCCTATGGCCATTGATGGCAATATTTCTATGGCCAGTATCAAAAAAGTCCAACAGGTCTTTAAAAATGGTGATGTGCTTGGAATTTTTCCGGAAGGCCACGACTATATGGTGCAAAACGATTTCTCAGCCCCTCTAGCCAACTTCCATTCAGGGTTTGCTGCCTTTAGCCTTCGGAACAAAGTGGATATCTTACCAACTGTGATCATACCTGACGAAGAAACTGTCACAGACTATCCCATTCCTCCCCTTGTTCGTGCCTTTATGGGTATGCCAAAAGAGGTTTGTGATATCAAACGCCGCGTGGTTTACAAAAAAATCAATGTTGTGTTTGGCGAAGTGATTAAATACGAGAACTATGCCCACCTACCGCTTGACAAGGGTATGGTGGAAGTTTCTAACGAAACAAAACGAAGAATGGGCGAGTTACAAAAAGTAGATTATTTAAAAAAATAATCTACTTTAGTTCATACCATTTAAACTTCTACTTCTCCAGAAAATACTTCTTTGGCAGGACCTGTCATCATCACCGAACCATTTTCTTTCCATTCGATGTGAAGTGTTCCCCCGCGTAGATCAATCTGTACAGACCTACCAGTTTTTCCATTTAAAATGGATGCGACAGTGACAGCACATGCCCCTGTCCCACAAGCCAAAGTCTCCCCTGCTCCTCTTTCCCAAGTCCTTTGGTAGAGGTGGTCTTTTCCTCTGACAGAAACAAATTCTACATTCACCCTTCTTGGAAAGAGTGGGTGGTTTTCAATAAGAGGTCCAATTTCCCGAACTGGGAAAGAATCTGCATCATCCACATAAATCACACAATGTGGGTTCCCCATACTAACGGCCGTAAAATGATATTGTTTTCCTTGGACTTCAATCACTTGGTTGATGACTGCATCTTCTCCTGGCCAGATAAGGGGAACAAGAGCTGGTTTAAGAATGGGTTCTCCCATATCCACGGTAACCATTTCTACTTTGCCAGTGTTTCCTGTTTTTAAGTCGAGAGTGAGGACTCCCTTGCCAGTTTCAATCGTAGGTTTTTGGTTTTTGGTAAGGCCATGATCAAAAACAAACTTCCCTACACAACGAACTCCATTCCCACACATCTCAGAAGAACTTCCATCCGAGTTGTACATGTCCATTTGGAACTCGCCTGTTTTTGAGTTACGAATAAAAATCACCCCATCACTACCAATTCCAAAATTGCGGTCGGATAGTTTTTGGATTTGTTCCGGGCTCAAGCGAATATCGTTTTTTGTCGCATCGATATACACATAGTCATTTCCAATTCCTTCCATTTTGGTGAAGTTGATTTTCATCGGTTCCTCTCTTATCTCACCCCATGTTTTTTTTGCCATGGATGTTGGCAAGTCGGATCAAGGTTTTTGGTTTGACCCTTGTTCTCATTGGTTAGACTGACTTACAGACCATGAAATCTTGTATCCTTTGCCAATCTTCCGAGTCAAAAACCGTATTCAATGAAAATGGAACCCCTATTTTAGAATGTAAAAACTGTGGTCATGTGTATTCCTCATATGAACAAGAAGAACATTACGAAGGTTATTGGGACGGGGCAGAACAAACTTATGATTTAAAATGGTGGGACGATGCGCACCGCGCTGTCTATTCCGATTTTATTTCTACATACTTAAAATCTGACAAAGGAAACCTACTCGATGTAGGATGTGGCCTTGGATTTTTTGTGAAAGCAGTGCTCACCAAAAAACCAGGTTGGTCTGCTGTTGGTTATGAAATTTCCAAACAAGCTGTCAAATTTGCAAACGAACAAAATGGAATGAAAACCGTTCACGCAGGTCTTGTCCAAGACTCAAAACTACCCAAAGAAAGTTTTGATATCATCACTTTGTGGGACGTGATTGAACACATTCCCAAACCACATTCCCTTCTCACCTACTTACATGGACTTTTGAAACCTGGTGGAATTTTATTTTTACAAACACCTAACTTTCCGATCCAACTTGCCAAAGCAAACTTAAAGGTAAAACTAAAAGGAATGCAGGAGGGAGTCCATTATTTGGAAGCAAAAGACCATGTAAACAACTACAAAATGCACACATTGGCTGAGCTTGGAAAACAATGTGGTTTTAAAGAACCAAAATACAAGGTGCTTATGCCCATTCTTTCTGTATCAGGAAGTAAAAGTAAACTTGCCGTTTATTTCAAGTTAGGTTATTATTTTTTAACTAAATTTATTTTTGCTCTTAGTTTTAGAACTATCAACTGGAATAATACTTTATTTTTGACGTTGAAAAAGCCATAACTTAGCAAATTCCAAAGCCGCTACTGTATTCGGCGCCTTCCAGATGGGTGCCGATGATTCAAAAGGATATTCATTCACGCCTTTGCCCTCCCCCCACATTTCTAAAATATGAATGCTTGCTATCCCATGACGATTGGCACCTAGTATATCATCATCCCAATTGTCCCCAAGTAAAATACAATCCACTGGATTTTCTTTTGCAGTTTCTAAGACATAGGAAAAAAACTTTGTTTCCGGTTTTTCAAAACCTACTTCTTCTGAAGTGATCAGCGTAAAACGAAAGTCCATCGGTAAAAAAGAAGAAACTTTTAATAATTGAGTCCGCAAAGTTTCGTTGGTAGTCAAATAGATTGGAAACTGATTTGATAAGTCCACAAGTTTTGGAAATAAATTTGTTTGGTAAATTTCCTTTTTAGCTTCGTTCTTTAAATAAGAAAGGAAATGAAAATGATATCTTTCCTCCATCCACAAAACATCAAAGATATCTTTGGTTTGAAATCCTGATTGTAATAACTCATCCAACATCAATTTAAAACACAAAAGTCGTAACCGATTTGAACTATGGCCTATGAGTTGGTTTTTTACTTTTTTTCTAGCAGATTCATATAAAACATGAAAATCACCACCTAACTTTCGTTCCTGCCAGTCGTTAGCACATTCAGCAATGGCAAAATCATAAGCCGGTTTAGAAGGTAAAAGAGTATTGTCCAAATCCAAAAACAAAGCCATATCAGAAAAGCAAACCAAAAGGAATCGATCCTGTCAACGGTTTGGTTCCTGAATATTGGCTTGTATCGGTGAGAAACTTAGGATAGAATTTCGGCATGATTTCCCTGTCTTCCATTTTGGCGGCCTTGTTTCTCACCCTTGGATCGATTTTGTCTCTTTATGGAGTTTGGACTTGGTCTGACCCTATGTATGACAAGTCACTTGGATGGAATCTAAATCTGCTTTGGGGAGGGGTGGTTTTTATTGTGGGGATTTTGTTTGGTATTGGGAACCGGATTTTTGCCCGATTCCCTAAAGAACCAAATCTCTAAACAGAAACTCTTTCTAAAACAAGAGAGAGGAAAGGAATCAAAGCATCGAGTAACTCAGGAAGTTCGTATTCCAAAATATCTCCTGCATACACAATATCATTTTTTTCCATCGCAGAAGCAATGTTCGATAATGTTTCGTTCAGTTTCCCAATCACATCGGATAACTTGTTTTCATCAATGGCAAGTGATTGCCAATCCAGCTCCGAATGACGAGTTTGTACCGATACAAGAGCCGACATAAGGCCAGTCAACCGACCCACAGCATCATTCAAAATTTCAGAAGCCAAATGATCTTTTCCTGATTGGAAGTTTTCATTCACTGCCATAAAGTCTTTGATTACTTTTTCTTTATCATCTACAAAACGAGAAATGATTTCTATGAGTTCACTTTCGTCCATACGCATGACAGCAAGGCGAGTACTAAGATCCATAAGGAAAAGTTTTACATCACGAAGGTCTTCTAAAAAAGTTTCAATGGTTTTGGTAGAATCTAAAACTTCCGATCCCTTTTGCAAAGACTCTAATATTTCTTCGACGTTTTTACCTTTTCCCATTGGTTGGATTAGAGTTAGGTTTAAATTTAGAATTTTCGTCGTGGTTTGGATCATGGATATGATCCAAGGAATTCCTTCTTTTAGATCTTCTGTTTCTTTTTCTGTCAGAGAATCACGACCGACGAGAGTGCTTCCCACCTTATCTACATAACTATCCACTTCCCAAAGGCTATCTTCGATAACATCTAATTCTTCCCCTACAAATAAATCGAGGCGTTCCGTTTCCTCTACACCGACTGTGTTTAAATCAGATCGATTGAGTTCTTTCCCATTGACAGTGAAATGACGAAGATACTTTCCATTGGACTCAATCCATTTCTGAATTTCATCCAATACTTGGCCTAGGTTTGTTTCGCCATCGAGTTTAGTATCTAATTGTTGTTCGTTGATATAAATATTCATCATTCCCCACCGTTCCCTCTAAACATATTATTCTGCAAATAGTTACCGACTGATTTGTTTTTCCCTACACCTTGTTCCATATAGAGAAACCTTTGTTTCAGTTTGGCTTCAAAACTAATGAGATGAGACTCATGTTCTTTGATTTTTTTATTATTTCCTGCTACAGTTTCTTCTAAAAGTTTCACTTTGCTTGTGACAATTCCAGAAGCATATTGGTTGTAAGGTCTTAGAATTTCGAGCAGTCGAATTCCAACACCTTCTTCCATCTTCGCATCGTTATTGGGGTCAGAAGCAAACAAATCACGTACCCCATCTGGATTTTCAGAAAGTACGGAAACAAGTCTTTCTTGATCAATTTGTAAAAGCCCGTCTTGGATTTTTTCCCAGTTGGAACCCACAGCTCCAGTAGAAATTCCAATATCAGTAAGGACTTTAAACCCATTGTCTTTTGGTGCCGGATAGTACGAGTTAGCTGTTGTTTTTAACGAAGCAATCAGCCTTTGGATTGAGTTTTCACCAGCAAGAATACCGGATTTGGATTTGTTATCCCAAAAATCCCTAGAGATGTCAGCGGCTTTGGAATCATCACTTTCTTTTTTATCCGAGATCTTTCCATTTTTTTCCACGGAAGTGACTTCCTTGGAAAATTTCATGAGTTCGTTATATGCATCCACCCATTCTTTGATGAGAGCTGAACCTTTTGCATGATCCACATGGATCTTTAAAGACACAGGTTTTTCTGTGACCTTATGAACATTAAAAGAAATCCCTTCCAATACATCGGCAATGGCGTCGTTTGTTTCCCGAGTGATTTCCACACCATCAATTTTGATTTTAAGATCTTTCCCTTCTTGTAAAACTTTGAGTGGTTCTGCAGTCCCTGGAGGAGGAGGAGTCACAAGGGTGACTGATTTGATTAAAACAGGTGTAGTGGCAGCATTTGACAAGATAATCGTTGTTAGATTTTTATCTGAGGCATAATCACCGGCGGGGAAAATATATTTAGATTCTGTTTTAGTTATAGGGAGGAACTTATTACGGACACTTCCTTCCTTCTCAAAACCAATCCCAAGTTCCATCACAGCGGGAGCTTCCCCAACCACTTCGATTTCCACAAACGCTCTTTCTTTGATTTCCGTCACGGCAATCGGTATGGAAAACGAAGTATCCGCTTTGATCGAAATTCCTTCTTCAGTTTGGACCAGTTTCTCCGTTTCTGTTTCTGATTTTTTAAACTTAGTTGGTTCCCATACTTTGGATTTTAGAATATCTAAAGATAATAATTGATTCGTATTTTCAAGACCTGCTTTGTTTTCTCCCACAAGGCCTGCCAGTTTCAAAATTCCATTCGGGTCAGAAAACTGGAGTTCATTTTTTTTACCGGTCTTTACCGATGTGACAGTGAGAATGGAGGAGTCTTTATCAATTTTGATGATAGATGTTTCAGCAAGACCACCTGCCATATTTTTGATCGCATTTGTGAGTTCTGGAAGTCCCCCACCGGGAAAGGTAACCGTTTCTTTGGACTTTCCTGAATAAATAGTAAAGTTACCTTCTGGCAAACGAATGTCTGTATCGATCGCAACACCAGATAACTGGTGTTTGCTTGCCATTTCTGTAATCTCTAGTGCTCGGTTTCCCGACTTGGCGGCACGAGACGCTTCTCCTGTGATCACTCCTTCTTCCGAAGAAGAGACGGATTTGGTCGCAAAAGGTGCAGTAAAGGAAACGAGCGCGCGGGTTTTGGTTTGAAGGTTTGTGGTCAAGTTTTTGACTTCACCCCAAATTTGCATTTGTGCTTTGGAATACTCGTTTTCGGTTTCCCATCGTTTGATGGGTCGACGTTCCAATTCGACCAGTTTTTTAACGATATCGTTTGTATTTTGACCGGTCATCAAACCCGGCATGGTATATGCTGGCATATCGTCTCAAATTCCTCTGAATCTAATGTCGTCGAATTCTACAAAAGGATTAGGAATTTACAGAATTTTTTCCTTCCCAAATCCTAGAATTATGACTGCTAGCCCTACAGAAAAAATAGAACTGGGGAACCAAAATATCTTCTTCGACCGCGAACTTTCCTGGGTCGACTTCAACCACCGTGTCCTAGAAGAATCCTTCGATAAAGAAAATCCACTCCTAGAACGCCTTAAATTTCTTTGTATCACAGAATCCAATTTAGACGAGTTTTTTATGGTCCGTGTGGCCGGACTTGTGAACCTAAAGAATGCAGGAATCGAAGAACGAAGCCTCAATGGAAAAAGGACTTCAGAAA
This sequence comes from Leptospira terpstrae serovar Hualin str. LT 11-33 = ATCC 700639, assembly GCF_000332495.1. Classification (NCBI taxonomy): domain Bacteria; kingdom Pseudomonadati; phylum Spirochaetota; class Leptospiria; order Leptospirales; family Leptospiraceae; genus Leptospira; species Leptospira terpstrae. The sequence continues at coordinate 138,667 of NZ_AOGW02000002.1, forward strand.
CTGTCGCAGAACTATATACCAAAGTCGGACAATTTGTCAAAAGACAATATGAATCCTTAGATGATATCCTCATTGAACTAAAAGAAAACAAAATCGTAGTGGTGCAAGACCCAAGTGAACTTGCTGGCGACGATATCCAATTTGTAAAAAACTATTACAAACGAGAAGTTTCGTCTATCCTTACTCCACTGGCAATTGATCCGTCCCATCCTTTCCCACACATTCTCAACAGAACCTTAAATCTAGGAATCACCTTGTATTCCGATGATGATAAAAACAAAGCCAAAGAACTTTTTGCCATCGTTCAGGTGCCAAGTGTTCTTCCTCGTTTTTTACAATTACCACCAAATAAAGAAACCGATGTCAGAAGGTATTTTCCACTAGAAGAGATCATCAAACTCCATTTAGGTGACCTTTTCTATGGAATGAATGTAAAACAAATTCATACATTCAAAATCGTTCGTGATGCGGATATCTCCATCAACGAAGAACAAAACATTGGTGACTTACTCACCACAATGAAAAACGAATTAAAAAATAGGATGTGGGGAGATGCAGTTCGTTTGGATGTCCATTCCGGTGCGGGCCATATCAAGGAACTATTACGTGGACTTTTAGAGTTGGAAGAATACCAAGTTATGGAAATTCCCACCTTACTTAGTTTAAACGACATGATGTTCTTTCAAGGGTTGGAAAAAACTAGCCATTTAAAGTATTCTTATCCAGTTCCAAAGTCAGGATTTGCTGCCAAAAAAAGTGAATCTATCTTTTCTGAAATCCGAAAAAACGACCACCTGCTCCATCACCCTTACGAAAGTTTTAAATCCATCGAAGACATGTTAAAGATTGCAAGTCAAGATCCCAAAGTACTTGCGATCAAAATGACTTTGTACAGAACCTCGGGTGATTCTCCCATCATACAATTTTTAGGGGAAGCCGCAGAGAATGGTAAACAAGTTACCGTACTTGTGGAACTCAAAGCACGTTTTGATGAAGAAAGAAATATCCGTTGGGCAAAAAAATTAGAAGATAGTGGAGTCCATGTAGTTTATGGTGTGGTCGGCCTCAAAATCCACTGTAAGATGTTACTGATTGTACGCAGAGAAGATGACAAACTCAATCGTTATGTGCACTTAGGTACGGGAAATTATAACTCTACCACAGCAAGATTTTATACTGACTTAAGTTTATTCACAGCAAACCCTGAGATCACAGAGGATGTTGCGATTCTTTTTAATACCATCACAAGTTCCGGAAAAATGCCAAGGCTTTCAAAAATTTATGCGGCACCTACTTTTCTAAAAGAAGAGTTTCTCCACCTCATCCAAAGGGAAACAGACAATGCAAAAAACGGAAAACAAGCCCGTGTGATTTTTAAAATGAACTCTCTTGTGGATCCCGATGTGATTTTAAAACTGTATGAAGCCTCACAAGCTGGTGTAAAAATTGACCTTATCATTCGCGGGATTTGTTGTTTAAGGCCCGGAATTCCGGGGGTTTCTGATCGAATTAACGTACGCTCCATTGTGGGCCGGTATTTGGAACACTCTAGGATTTATAGTTTTGAAAATGGTGGAAAACCAGAAGTGTATTTGGCTTCCGCTGATTGTATGCCAAGAAATTTCCTTCGCCGAATCGAAGTTATGTTTCCTATCTTACAAGACAAACATAGGAAAAGAATCGGAAAAATCTTAGAACTTCTACTTCGAGACAACACACAAGCACGGGTTCTCGAATCGGATGGATCTTACACTCGTTTGGCACCAGGAGATGATGATCCTGCTGTGAACTCTCAAATTGACATGGTTGATATCTAAAGGATAAAAAAATGGATTTTACAAAAACAAAAACTGATTTAGGCCAACTCATTGGCGATAAAAAAGTCATTCAAAAAAATGATGGAACCATGGATGAGGCCTTATTCAATTCTTATGGAACTGATAGAACCAAAGTTTATCCACCCAACTACCAAGTCCTTGTCTTTCCTGAAACAACTGAAGATGTCGCAGCCATAGTTACCTATGCTTTTAATAATGATATTGCTGTAGTTCCGTCTGGTGGAAGAACCGGTTATGCAGGTGGGGCAGTTGCAAAAAACGGTGAGATCGTAATCTCATTGTCCAAAATGGACAAAGTAGTTGATTTCGATCCCTTTCTTGGCACCTTACATGTACAAGCGGGAATGATTACAAAAAATCTTCACAAAGAAGCAGAAGAACGTGGATTTTATTTTCCTGTAGATTTTGCTGCCACTGGATCTAGTCATATCGGTGGAAACATTGCAACCAATGCCGGCGGAGTTCGTGTCGTTCATTATGGACTAATCCGGGATTGGATTTTAGGCCTTACAGTTGTGAATGGGAAAGGCGAAGTTTACAGGTTTAATGGAGAAATTTTAAAAAACAATACAGGGTATGACCTCAAACACTTGTTTATTGGTTCTGAAGGAACGCTCGGAATCATCACAGAGGCAGTGGTAAAACTTACTAAACCACCAAAAGACATTCGTGTCATTTTCCTTGCTGTCCCTGAATATAAAAACATTTTAGAAATCTTTAGAGAAACACATAACTTTGATTTGCCACTACTTGCATTCGAATTTTTAACAGACTATTGTTTGGATAAAGTGAAAGAACACTTAGGAGTTCCTGATCCATTCCAAGCACCAAGCAAATATTATGTGCTTATGGAGTTTGAAGTCAGCGGTGAGTCGGATGAGGAAAAACTCTATTCCATATTAGAATCCATTACTGAAAAAGAATTGATCACCGATGGATCCATAGCCCAAAACTCGCGCCAAAACGAAACTTTTTGGAAATACCGAGAAGGAATATCCGAATCACTTTCTCTTGCCTATACAGTTCACAAAAACGATATCTCTCTTCCTCTTAGAAACATGGAAGCATTCTTAGATGAGATGACAACCTTACTCACCTCTAAATACCAAGGATTCCATATCGCTCTTTTTGGACATATTGGGGACGGGAATCTCCATCTAAACATTGTGAAACCAAAGGATCTACCGGACGCTGAATTTTTTGCTAAATGCAAACAGGTGGATCCTGAAATGTTCACTCTCATCCAAAAGTTCAAGGGTTCGATTTCCGCAGAACATGGAATTGGGTTATTGAAGAAGGATTATTTGAATTTTTCTCGTTCCCAATCCGAAATTGAGACCATGCGGGCCATCAAACTGGCATTTGACCCGAAAGGAATCCTAAATCCAGGAAAAGTGCTTTAATTCTGAACAAATGCAGATCCATCCGAAATTTCGGGTCGATCTGCCTATTCTATAGGCATTCTCTAAAAAAAATGCTAGATTTTAATCAGATCCCGTCTATACTGTAACTATGTTCAGGAAAGTGATAAAAATATTTGGGATATCCCTACTCACCCTCACCCTGGGCAGCGCTTTTCTTTCAGAAGAAAATGTACTCGTACGCACGCGTGGAACCAAATCCAGCCGTGTGGGTGGGAAGAGCCAGCTTTCAGGCCCTCTCTCCATTTCGATTAGCAAATCTTCTTCTGAAGAAACTTCAGGTACAAAAGATTTAGAAGATGTACTTACATGGAGTGGGAAAGGTCAGTCTTCGCAATTGACTTCTCCCCTAACACATAACAAAAACCTCCATTCGTCTTTTATTTCTGGGCTTCTCGCCTCTCGTTACCTGAATCTACCTCCACCCGTTTAACTCCTCTCTACCGCTTAAACCTGTGTCCCGTAAGGGACACAGGATGTTTTTATATTCTTAACATTTCCTATGATTTGTTTCTCATTTGCCAAAGACTCTTATGACTGTTCCGGGGAATTCCTGACTCTGGGCAGTCTTTTTTTTGGAAACACATACGTCCCATATCCTGTATTCTAATCAATTTGGTCAATGTTTAGGTTCAATTGGAAACATTAGAAGTATTTTAGAATTGAGTACCTAGATCAAAATGAATGAGTGGACATTATGACGGCAAACTGGTCGGCAAAACTGATAGCGTTCCTCTTAACGGTGACCATAGGTTTCCCATTAGATGCTACGTCAGATACAGTTTCCGATGCTCTGGAAGCAAATCTTCACCAGATTAAAAAATCTTATTCTGCAACTTTCGAAACACCAGAAACCACTGCAATTGATGATCCTAAACTTTCAGCAATGGACGATTCTGCTACGATCAGTCGTTCGAGAGCAGACTTTTTAGATTTTTTTAATGAAAGCAAATCGGATGTATTGTCCGAAGCGCTTTTAATTAGTTATGTTGATTTAATTTCAGAGGGAACTTATGTTCCTAATTTACTTTCCTCACTCCTTTTAAATATTCCTCCACCTCTCACTTTCGTTTAATCTACTTCGGCATTCGCTGAATTCAGAAGTATGTCCTCTCTCCAGTTGATAGAGCCATACCTATGGATTCAATACCTCTAAATCTTTGTATGTTTGGTAATTTATGAGTTTTTTTAACAGAATCGGTATCTACCTCTTTCTTGTGTTTTCAACCTCCTACCTATGGGGGGAGACTAGAGTAGCACAAGCAAGTGAAGCCTTAAAAAGGCAACTTTCAGATGAAAATCCAAGGTATTCCTTGGGCTCCAGTCTGTATCCTGATGACCAAAGGTTTGCCAAGGAAATTGATTTAGAGTCTGCAGAGACATTGTTGTGGAAAAACAACCTTTTACTCATCGCGTCTCGCTTTCAAATCGATGTTAAGAAAGCAGGGATTTTGCAAGCAGGACTCTATGCAAATCCTAACATTGCCATCGACCAAAGTATTTTTGCAGAACCAACGCAAAGATACTTTGATACAACAAGATCAGGCCAATCGGTAATCCAGATTCAACAAGTGTTCCTGCTTGGTGGTAAAATTGACAAACGTGTGAAAGTAGCAGAACTCAATGCCAAAATTTCGGAACAAGATTTTTATGACTTAGCTCGTGCCGTTATAACCAAACTAAGAAGAACTTTTTATACAGTTTATTTTTACAAAAAAGCAGTTGTCTTTTATGACCAAAGTATTGCATCGATTGAAAAAACGGTAGATTCCTCTGAACTTGCTTACAAAAGAAGAGCACTTCTTCAAGCAGAACATTTACGTTTAAAAGCCCTTTTATTCTTTTTGAAAAAAGAAAGAGAAGATTTGGCAATTAAAGTTTATGAAAAAGAAGCAGATCTAAAAGTTCTTTTGAATGATGATCAGTATCGTGATGCCCGAATCGAATTTAATCCAATCGTAAACGAAACTCAATTAGACCTGATCGTACCAAACCAAATACGATTAGAAGATTTAGTTGAAATTGCAAGGGAAAATAGACCTGATCTAAAAAAAGCACTCCAAACATTACGATTTGAAGAAGCAAATTTAGAACTTCAATATGCAAATGCTATTCCTGATTTGTCATTTGGTCCTGTTTATAACCGTGGTGGTACTGCTTTTCAGAACTATTGGGGAGTCACTGCACAATTAAGTGTTCCTCTCTTTGATAGAAACCAGGGAAACATTCAAGCGGCTGAAAAAGCCATTCTTGTCCGCAAACAAGAGTTAAAGAATAATATTCTCGAAGTAGAAAACGAAGTAGCCGTTGCCTATCAGTCGGCACGAATCAAAGACGCACTTTATAAACGTTTTAGTAACGCCTATATCAAAGATTACGGAAGTTTATCTTTAGATATGATCATGAGTTATGAGAAAAAATACATAACTATCTTAGAATTCGCAGACTTCTTTGAAACCTATCGTTCGAGTATAGTGGAGATGTTAAAACTCCAAACGGACCGAATGGAAGCGATTGAAAATGTAAACTACTCCGTGGGTAAAGGTATCTTTATCCCTAAATCTGAAAACCAAACCAATCCTAAATCTGAGGAATAAAATGTTAATCACCTTAAAATCTCTAAACCAAAAGGCAAAAATCCTCCTGATTTCAGGAGTGGCAGTTGTAATCATAGCAATCCTATTTATGATTTTTTCCAAACCAGCAAAACCTGCGCACAAACATCCTGAAAAAGCGGAAGTTTTTGACGGTGGCCTTCGCATCGTTTTTAAACCGGGTAGCCCGGGCCTCGAAATTGTAAAGTCGACTGTGATTGGTGGTGGCGGTGAGTTTGTAAGTTTGGAAGCACCAGCAAGACTCATTGCATCAACTTCTCCTTCAGTAAGTAACGGATCTCGAATCATTCTCTTCGAATCAGCAGAGTTAAATGACCTTTATGTAGGTTATATCCATGCAAAAAACAAACTGCATAGATCCAACAAAAACCTAAGTCGGATTAAAGATATGTTTGTTCACCGAGTTGCTACTGAAAAAGATTTAGTGGAATCGGAAACAGACTCTGGAAACGATGCGGCAGAACTTGCTGAATTTGAAGGGAAACTAAGAGCGCAAGGTTTAAACCCAAGTGAATTGAGTACTGCAGGAAGTTTAAAAGCTTGGATCATCACCGACGTTCCTGAATCACAAATCTCCACCTTACGAAAAGGTAAAAAAGTTAAAGTAGTATTCGCGTCTTTTCCTGATGAAGAATTTATAGGAACAGCTGAAGCAATCGGAGATAACGTAGATCCTCTTACAAGAACTGCAAAAATGAGAATCATCGTTGTTAACGATAAATACAGATTGAAACCAGGTATGTTTGGAGTTGTTAAATTCCCAGAACAAACAGGTGGAGACAGTGTTGTTCTTCCTTATACTGCAATCGTCACCGTTGAAGGTAAAAATTATGTGTTTGTTGAAGAACAGCCATTAAATTTCAAAAGGCGAGAAGTTGTATTAGGTATTTCAACAAAAGAAAGGGTAAATATTATCGAAGGTCTTACTCCTGGTGAGAAAGTAGCCATCCAAGGTTCCATTCTTTTGAAAGGTTTAAGTTTTGGATTTTAATATGAAAAAACTTATCTTTTTATTTATTACTGTTTTTTTACTCGGTCCATCTTTGTTCGCACAATCTTCACCTTATCCCAAAGATAAAGAGGGAAATGAAATCAAACCGGAATGGACACCAACTAAATCAGATCAGTCTGCGTTTGGGGAAGATGAAAAACTTAAAGCAGATAGCTTAGATGCCAAAAGGCTTCCTAAATCGACAAATTTCTGGGTTTATGGAGCATCCATTGGTTCTCCAGCAAGCTTAAATTTCAATTTAGGATATTACTTCAAAGATGTCGTATTACGAGGATCAGGTGGAGCATGGGGACCTCATTGGTATGGTGGTCAGGTAGACTTAGGATATACTTTTTGGAAAACTCCTGTCATTGCACACAGTATTTCCATTGTCGGTGGATATTTTGAAGTGAATCCATTTGCACCTGAAGTGGGACGTGGAGGACAATCTTCGTATCCAACAGGACTCAATATTCCTGGATATAACCGAAGAGATCCTTCTCAGGAAGACTTACTCATCAGGTCTTACGTAAACTCCATTGATAGTAATGTGGGAGCTTATTTAGAATACGAAAGCAGAGAAAGACAAAGAGTTCATCTTTCACAAAGATATATAGGTCTGACATACGACTTCCTACTTGGAAATTTCTTTTTGCAAGTAGGTGGTGGGGTTGGACAAGGCGACTACAAAAACCCTCAGTTATTACTTCAGATGGGTTACCTCTTCAATACGAGGGAATATCATGATTAAAGATTTTATAGAAAAAGCACTTAAAAACCGTGTTACTACTCTCGTTGCGGCAGCAGTTGCCGTACTTTTTGGACTTTGGGCTTGGATTGACATTCGTAAAGAAGCTTATTCCGACATTGCAGATACACAAGTTCGTCTCATTGCAAAATTCCCTGGGAAAGCGGCAGTAGAAGTAGAAGAACGAGTCACTCTTCCCATTGAACGCGTATTAAATGCGATTCCAAAAGTTGCGGTGCGAAGGTCCAGAACCATCAATGGATTAGTTGTATTTCAATTTGTTTTTGAAGATGGAACAGATGATTATTTTGCTCGGATGCGACTAATGGAACGTGTGGCCGATGCAGACATTCCTGAAGATGTACACCCAGCGCTTGGACCAATGAGTTCACCTGTCGGTGAGATCTATCGTTATGTAGTAGAATCTTCAGAAAACCATACTCCAATGGAACTTCGAACCATCCAAGATTGGATTGTGATGCCGAAAATGTTACAAATTCCGGGTATCGCCGATGTTGTAACATTTGGTGGACTTCCGAAACAATACCATGTGGTGACTTCACCAGATAAGTTAATCCGTTTCAAATTGACCATTGGTGATGTAATTAAAGCCATCCAAGAGAACAATTTAAACACAGGGGGAAACTTACTCCTGCAAGGTGAGCAAGGTTTCCCGATTCGTTCTCTTGGTGCCATCAGAGATCCTAAACACATTGAAAACATTGTTGTTAAAACAGTAAATGGTGTTCCTGTTTTTATTCGGGATTTAGGTTCTGTTGAAATATCTCACCCTATTCCCAGTGGTGTATTAGGGTATACCATCCAAAATGATGACGAAGGTCTGATTGATGTTGATTCGTCAGTGCAAGGTTTGGTGGCCATGCGTCGTTGGGGAGATCCTAACGAAATGGGAGAAAGGATTCGTGAAAAAGTCAAAGAAATTAACGAAAACTATCTTCCTAAAGGTGTTCAACTACGAAATACTTATGATAGAACGGATTTAGTAAACTATACTCTTCGCACGATAGGTAAAACATTAGTCGAAGGTGTCGTTGTAGTTAGTTTAGTTTTGATTTTCTTTATCGGAAGTGTACGCGCATCACTTGTAGTGGTAGCAACTATTCCGTTTGCTATGTTGTTTGCATTCTTACTGATGAACATGACTGGGATACCAGCAAGTTTACTTTCGCTAGGTGCAATCGACTTTGGTATCATTGTGGATGGTGCCGTAATCATGGTGGAAAATATCATGAGGCGATACCGTGATGCGACACCAGAAGAAAAATCTCACGGTATCTTAGCATTCACAAGGGATGCAGCATCGGAAGTGGGAACAGAAATCTTATTTTCGATTTTAATTATCATTTTAGCTTATTTACCTATTTTCTCATTTGAAAGGATTGAAGGTCGTTTGTTTAAACCGATGGCCTTTACTATTTCCTTTGCGATCTTAGGTGCCTTAATTTTTGCGATGGCAGTGATTCCTGTACTCATGTCCATCATTTACAAAACTTATTTTGAATCAAAAAACCCGGGTCCCATTGAATGGCACAACCCAGTATATGATTGGATTGAGGTTCGTTACAAACGTATTATCGAGTTCATAGTAAATCGTTCCAAAAAAGCTGTGAAATATACTTTCAGTGTGGTTACAATATTTTTGGCAATTGGTATGTTTTCTCTTGGAACGGAATTCTTACCAGAGATGGACGAAGGTGGATTTAATATTCGTATTTTCTTTCCAGTCGGAATTTCATTACCGGAAGCAAGAAAGTTTATGCCAAAAATCCGTCAGACCGTTTATAAAAATGAACAAGTAAGTGTCGTTATCTCACAGTTAGGACGAAACGATGATGGAACTGATCCACTACCACCGAATCGTTTGGAAGTCCTCATTGGTTTAAAAGATTATAATAAGTGGAACGAAAAGATCACCAAACAAGAATTACTCTTTAGGATGCGAAATGATTTAGAAGCAACACTACCTGGTGCCAGAGTCAGTTTTTCGCAACCGATTATGGACAACCTTTCTGAAGCCATTATGGGTACCATTGCGGATTTGGCTGTATTTGTTTCCGGGAATGATTTAAAAATCATGCGTGGGATAGGAAACCAAGTCCTTGAAGAAATTAAGGAAATGAAAGGGGCTAGTGAATTTGGTATTGAACAAGAAGCAGAAAGCCCACAGCTAACAATCAATATCAATAGGGAAGCTGCTGCACGATTTGGAATCAATGTGATTGACATCCAACAGATGATTGAAGCTGCCATTGGAATGCAACGAGTGAGTACCTTATATGAAGGCCCTTCCGATATTCCTCCAAAAACTCCTGCACGTTTTGGAATTGTTGTTCGATTTTCTAAGGATTACCGCGCATCCAAACAAGCAATTGAAAATATGCCAATCATTTCACCGAAAGGAGAAAGGATTCCTTTATCACAATTGGCAGACATTGAAGTGATCGATGGACCAACCATGATTTTCCGACAAGAAGGCCGCCGTGTAGTCACCGTACGAACGAATATCCGTGGCCGTGACCAAGGAGGATTTGTTTCCGAACTACAAAAAAGGGTGAAGAAAAAAATCAAACTTCCTGATGGATATGAAATTCGATTTGGAGGTCAGTATGAGAACTTGTCTCGAGTTGGTAAAAAATTAGCTCTTGTCATACCGATTACCATCCTGATTATCTTTGGCGTTCTCTATATGTTGTATAGAAACCTAAAGTATGTATACGTTGCTTTAGCATGTATACCTCTCTCACTTCTTGGAGGAATCTATGCTCTACTAATGAGAGGTTATTACTTTAACGTTTCTGGTGGTGTAGGTTTTATTTCTCTCTTCGGAATTGCGACAATGGCTGGAGTATTGTTCGTCTCAAGAACCAATCACTTGTTAATCGAAGAACCAGATATTACCACAAAAGCTGCAGTGAAAAAAGCTGCAGTAATCCAGTTACGACCCATGCTTATGACCATGTTACTGGCGTTACTTGGTCTAATTCCCGCTACTCTCGGAACGGGAGTGGGATCAGATGTGCAAAGGCCACTTGCGACAGTGATCGTAGGCGGACTATTCTCAGCAATGTGCTTAGTTCTCACCATCCTTCCGTCACTATATTTAGTAGTTGTGGGTGAAAGAAAACCCGATGCAAAAGAACTGGAAGAAATGAGCCACAAAAAACACATTCCTTTCCTTGACTTTGTGAATGAATTGAGTGAAGAACCTCTAGAAGAAGAAGATGAAGAGGGTGAAGCACCAAGGAAAAAGAAAAAACCGGCAAAGAAAAAGAAGAAAACATGAAACTTTAGCCTCTATATAGAAACTATACGTTTCCCAAATCTCCTAACTTAAACTCCAAACCAGTATAGTGGTTTGGAGTTTTTTCTTTATAACCTACCTAATATCTAACAGAAGCAGCCACGACAAACAAACGTTCTACGCGAGTGTGCTTACTTTTATCCGTTTCAAAAACAGGATCCATGGATTCTCTTTGGATCATTTCAAAACGAATCAGACCAGGATTCCAATGTAATAGATCAAATGTAACAGTGTAACCGTTTGTCATAAATCCATTCCGCGTATACGTAGTCGCCATTACTTGTTTCGGATCATAGAACCTTTCCACACGAAAACTCAACCGGTAAAGATCATCGTATCGAAAACTGGCCCAAAAAGTTCCATGATACCATTGGTTATAAACCCTCGACTCTCTGTTGGTATAAATTCCTAAAGTAGGATTGATTTCTTTCCACCAAGGTTCGTATTGGAATGATTCTTTTACTTTTTGTGCTCCTAAGTCGCCAGAAAGCGCAAATGACAACCAATCCAATACCTTCCATTCTAAAATAGTGTTATTGTAAAATCTAGTTTGTTTACGTTCATAATCGGGAGCTTCATTCCCCGCAAATTGATTTGCCGTAATTGTAAAATTTGGTGTTAGTAAAAACTTAAACTGAGTACCGAGAGACTTATCTTTATTCTGGTCAGTAATGTTTTGCCAACCATTCATCACGTGAAATTGAAATTGAAACTTATCAGTGAACTTGGTTGTGAGACGAACTCCTGAAGAGTAATAAGGAACGTAATCTAACGCCAAAGCCCTTGTATAATTCCAGTTATCTGAAGATATCCAAGACTCATGCCCTATATGACCAAAATAAATCCCTGCATCTAACCAGGTGTCTTTTGCTAACTTAAAACCAATATAGGCTTCTTGAATGTGTTTTACTGAATTTTGATTGGAACTAACATCCTTACTTGCTTCTGCTGCATAATTTGTATTTACCGATGTTCCAAACTGAAAAGCCAACCTTCCTCTGATTTTATCTTCCTGCCACTTGGCATCGACAAACCCTAAATTGATATTAAATTCATCGTTACGTACTGCCTGCGTAGTATATTGGCGTTCTTTCGATAACGGATGATTGCTATTATGTGAATAATAAGTATCAACAAAGGCACCAAACTTCAAACTAGCGGGAAGAGGATTTTGTATAGAAACAGGTTTTTCTATACCTTGCGTTTTTGTATCTTCTGCATTCAGAAGAGAAAAAGAAAAAAACAACCCGAATAATAGGATTGGAAAATTGAAATTATGGATTTTTATCATGAGAATCCGTTCCCCCAAAAGGAGGAACGAAAAAGATTGGGTTTACTTTTTTAATAACTCTTTGATTTCCTTAGGAAACCCAAGTAGGTCTTCAGGAATTGGAATTAGTTTTTTTCGATACTTAGCTTTGTATTCTTTTTTAAATTTAGTATGGCATGACTTACAAGTTTCATCTGGTTTTCCCACCGCTAACTTTGCATCAATGATTTCTTTCCATTCTGCCTTTTGGTCCTCGGGTGCCATGTCCGGTACCTTTTCTAAAATTTTGTTGAGATAGTCAGCATTATCTTTTTTATCGAACAACTTTGTGGCAGGCTTTGTATAATCCTCCATAAAATCATGAAGATTCATTTCGACTGAAGGATTGGCTTTTTTTTCCGCATTCAGTACAAATCCGAGTGCTGATAAAAACAATAGTAAACTCAACATCATTCTCAATTTCATAATCACCTTCCCTTAAAAATCTTAACGGCTGTGGGAATCAGAATCAAGTCTGTTTTTTCGTAGTATGCTCTCACCAAGTCCAAATTTTTTTACAGATTCCAAATTCACTCGCCCAGTATACTCATCTTCGTAACTTCCAAGCGATCGGATAAAATCCGGATCCATGCCAGCAAGGGACCTTGTTTCGGGTAGGTAAAGATATCCCTTCGCTCTCCTAGGAGTAAACGGAAATTGAATCAGGGATCTGTAATGATCCCAATGGTTTTTCTCTTTGGGTACAGAACGTTCAAAGGCGCGAAGCCCTCTTTTCACATGTTTCACTTCATCTTCAAAAATAGTAAGCATGATATCAGACGTTAGTTGATCTCCAAAATAAGAAAAAACTTGTGCATAAACTTGTGCATAATCTAAATTTGCGCCTTCAAAAGAAATTGACATAACTGCAGAAAAAGATTCCAAACTTCCAAATTGGCCTAGCTGTTTCCAAAAAATATAATTCAAAGGAATATCACCAAAATCGATTCCGAAATTTCTCATACGAGACAGATATAATATTAAATGAGTTTGTTCTTCTTCGATTGTTTTTAAAAAACCATTACGAACAGATTTTGGTGCAGAAGGAAAAGCAAGCAAGGCCCAGGCAAATAATTCAATAGCCATAAGTTCGTGATTTGCAAAATGATGAAGGCTTAAGCCTCGGTTGGATTCTAAATTCAGATGTTCCAAACGAGGGATTTTCACTTTTTTATCTGAAAATTGTAACTTAGTTGAACGTCCAGGTGTTTCGATTCTTAAAGGTTTAAGATCCGTTTCCTCTACCCAGTGGCGACTAGGAGGTAATAGTTTATCCTCTAAGTTTGGAGCAAGTAACAAATGTTTTGCGTATTCTGAGACTTTCATTTCAATGATGACTTCTAAAAAGGAATTTACAATAGAGTAAATATTATTAGGATATAAATCCAAATTCAATGGACACAGCGAAAACTAAAAGTACGAATTTTTACGATTCTGTTTATACGGTAGTAAAAAAGATTCCCAAGGGAAAAGTTACGACCTATGGACATATTGCATTACTTTTGGGAAATCCAAGGGCCGCAAGGGCAGTAGGATATGCATTGAATGCTCTTAAAAAAGAAATGGAATCAAAAATCCCATGGCAAAGAGTGATCAATGCAAAAGGGCAAATTTCCTTTCGGGGTGATGGTTTTCGTGCAGACTTACAGAAAAAAATCCTTCAATCAGAAGGTGTTCTCTTTGATTTAAACAATGATACATTAAATTTTGACAAGTACGGATGGTTTCCATAATATGACAAAAGATTTACCCATTACCTTAACAATTGCCGGTTCTGATTCCGGAGGTGGTGCTGGCGTGCAGGCGGATCTCAAAACTTTCTCGTCTCTCGCATCTTTTGGAACTACTGTCTTTACATGTTTGACTGCACAAAATCCAGATGGAGTGAGCGGTATATTTGAAATCTCTCCTGACTTTGTATCTGCCCAACTAAAAGCAGTCGCAGGATACTTTCCTATCAAAGCAGCAAAAACAGGAATGTTGTATTCTGCTGAAATCATCAAAACTGTTGCTGAATTTTTTTATGAAAACCCTGATATACAATTGGTTCTTGATCCAGTGATGGTAGCCACAAGTGGAGCAAAACTCTTAAAAGACGATGCAATTCTATCTTTGACCAACGACCTTATACCACTTGCCAAGCTAATTACGCCTAACTTAGATGAGGCGTCGCTTCTCTTGGGTGAAAAAATTCATCAATACGACCAACTGGTCCCTATGGCAGAAAAGTTATTTCAAAAATACAATGTTCCTATTCTTTTAAAAGGGGGGCATTTACCAAATGCTACAGAAGCTACCGATGTTTTGTTTGATGGGAAATCCTCCTATCTATTTTCAAAACCTTTTTTGAAAGGTAAAAACACCCATGGAACAGGCTGCACCTATTCCGCTGCGATTACGTCCTTCCTTGCTCACGGCAAAAACTTACCAGAGGCAGTTGGTTCTGCAAAAGAGTACCTTCACCTAACCTTAGAAGACGAAATCAAAACTGGCCCCATCAATCATTTAAATCACTTTCCAGAACCAACCAACTGAACTAAAACCTAATATTCGATATTGAGTTCTTTGATTTTTTTATCCAAAGTGTTTCGGTTGATTCCTAAGAATTTTGCCACACGAGTTTTGGTGTAACGGAACTTTTTCATCGCATATTGGATGAGTCTTGATTCTACTTCACTTACAACGATTTCCATTGCACGACCATCTAAGCCGTCAAGTTGTCCTGGTGTCAATCTTCCAGATCCTAAATCCAAAGGTTCCGCACCAGATACAGTTTCTACGTGATTCTGTTGAGTTACCTCTGTTGTGTTTTCAGGCATTTCTTCAAGACTTGAAAGAATATCAGAAAAATCCTCTTCGCTGAGTATTTCATCTTGAGCAAGAACTACGGCTCTTTCAATGACATTTTCCAACTCACGGACGTTACCTGGCCAACGATACTTAAGAAGTAGTTTTGATGCTTCTCGCGAGATCCCTTTAATTACTTTATTATTGTCTTTTGTGTATTTTTCCAAAAAGTGATTCATCAGAAGTGGGATGTCTTCCACTCGATCACGTAACGGTGGTGTATTGATCTTTACTACATTCAATCGATAAAAAAGATCGGCTCTAAACTTTTTCTCTGAAACCAGTTGTTCCAATTCCGCATTGGTAGCCGCAATAATTCTAACATCCACCTTCTTTGCTTTGGTTGAACCAATCGCTTCAATTTCTCGTTCTTGCAAAACACGAAGAAGTTTAGATTGTAAGTTCAAATCCATTTCACCAATTTCATCCAGAAAAATGGTTCCAGTATCCGCTAATTCAAACTTTCCTTTTTTATCTGTCACCGCTCCAGTAAAGGATCCTTTTTTATGACCAAAAAGTTCACTTTCTAGTAAATTCTCAGGAATGGCCGCACAGTTGATTTTGATAAATGGATTTTCAGAACGAGAACTATTATAATGAATTGCATTGGCAATCATCTCTTTACCAGTTCCAGATTCACCTGTAATTAAAACGGAAGCTCTAGAATCTGCAACAAGTTGGATTTTTTCAAACATCTTCTCCATACTCGCCGCTTTTCCGATGAGCGATCCAAACTTGTATTTATTTTTTAATTCTCTTTTGAGTTGGATATTTTCACGAGAAATTTCTTTTTTAGCTTCTTCTACTAAATTCTGAATTTTAATCGATTGAGAGATAATGGACGCAACCACTTGCAAAAAATCTAAATAAGATTTTAAATCCGTATGTTTGTTTTGAACTATAAATGCATTTACAACACCTAACATAGTTTGTTCACTTAAAATAGGTGCACACAATAAACTTACATTATGTGGATCATGTTTAAAATGTGATAAATATCCTACTCGATTTAAAAAATCAGGATGGCTTGCGACCGACTCAATAATGATTGGTTCCCCAGATTCATATACTTTTCCAGTAATTCCTTCCCCTGGTTGGTAACTTCCTTTATCGATTTCTTCTGGTGATAAACCCGAAGCCGCAACAATACGAAGAAGTCCTTCTTCCTTATTGAATAAAACAATGCTCCCTTTTTCTAATCGGAGCGATTTTTCCATCGTGACCATAATTGAATCAAAAACTTCGTTTTGGTCCAACGTGGAACTAACTACTTTTGAAATTTCTATGAGTGTTGCTTGTATTTTGGTTCTTTGTTCTAAACTACGAATTGTTTGTAAGTTTTTAAAAATTTGTCCTGCTTGGTTTGCAAGGACACTAACAATTTCTAACATCTCTGCGGTAAATGCATTTAAACGATTGGAGTCAAGTGAGATGACACCGATGATATCATCTTCCATAATCATCGGAGCAACTAACTCTGACTTGATTTCTTCCTTTACTTGAATGTAGTCTGGATCTTTTGAAACATCATTTACCAGCTTCGCTTTTCCAGTAGAAGCTGCCATCCCCGTAATCCCTTGCCCAATTTTGAGTTTGGTTTCACGAAGTAACTGTTGGTTCATTCCCCGCGAAGTGACTGCGTCCAATACCCCATGTTTTTCATCGATGAGCATTAGTGATCCCGATTCCACACCACAGATTTGGATGCATCGATCCAAAATAAGTTCGAGTAGCCCGTCTGGGTCTTGGGTTGAATTCATAGCCGTAGCTACTTCATGGATGGATTGGATGGGATTAAATTTTTTCACGCTCATAGTTCTTGCTCTTTAGTATTACGCTCTGCCTCGAAAGAATACAGAAAAACATTGTTAGTGACCAATACACTATGCTTATTTATTAAACAAATAAACCATTTTTTAATCATAACTACCGACAACCTTCCGATTTCTGCAGAAAAAACAACATTTGCTTATAGATTAAGCATGAATCGTACCAGGTTTCTCGGATCTGACGGAAATTCTTGTAGCTTATGAAAAAAGAAATCGAATACCTTGGCTTAGGATGAACCGAGAGCCCACTGATGACAGGATTTGTTTGCTCTGTGCTGAATCTCAGGTTCCCAACGGGATTACCAAGGATGGTCGTTTTTTCTGCCAAACTTGTGATCGGGAATGGATTTTAGAAAAACGTAAAATCCCTCGGATCGGAAAAAACATCCTAAGTTCGCAAGAAAAGACAGAATTTCTTTTGGACAATCTTTCTCTATTCAATTCCTCCATGGGTTTGGAAGAATTAATGCAAAGATTTACTGAACTTATATCCGTCCGTTTGAAACGCGATAAAGTAGCGGTCTTTATCACCAATTTAGAGTTAGGTGAAATTAAACTCGCCTACTATTCTAGTAGGCAAAGAACATTACAAAGAGCCATCAAACGAATTACATTGGATTATGATTTGAGTTATGGAGTTTTGATTGAAGCGATGGCGAAAGGAGAGCCTTGTTTCTATAAATTTTCCGAACAAAGCCATCCATTCTACGAATTTTATTCGAAGCTCACAGGCACAAAATCACAACTTGTCATTCCCATTCTCTATGCAAATACTGCGGTAGGAATGGTAACCATTGATTATGAAGAAGAAGATTACTCCGACTATTTGGAAGACCAAGAAATTTTGCAACTTGTAGTTGGTCAATTTGCAGTATCACTTCGAAATTCTCTTTTGTTTTCTAAATCAGAAAACCAATCCAAAAACTTCCAAAGTTTGCATACAGCGGCACTGACACTTAGCCAACTGTATTTAAACAATCATGATGAAATGATTCGTATGATTCTATTGACACTTTCAGGAATTGTTGAATCCTCTTTGACCTGTCTTATTGAAAGAACAATTGACTCGTCGAAAGCAAAAATTTTCAAACTTTATAGGGATTTAGAGAATCACCAAATCCATACAAAAACAGAATCCATCGATGTTGATAAAATCATTTCTCTATTACAAACAAATGAAACGATTACTGTGGATCCAATTACGAATCTTAGTTTGAAAACTCTTGAGATTGAAGGAAAAGAATCCATGGTTTTCCCACTCACTTTGGAAAATGGAACCGCTTGCGTTTTTATTCTCACTAAACAAGACAACCGATTCCCGCAGGATGAAATAGAAGCGCTGAACGCCTTCGTTTCCTTAGCAAGAATCACTATGGAAAATTCCAATTTATACCAAAACCTTTCCAATAAAGAAAGATTGGAAAAAGAAATTGAAATTGCAAAAGAAATACAAAGTACCCTTTTACCTAGAAATGCTCCAGAAGCGGAAGGTTTCTCTTTTGGTGGTTTTATGGTACCAGCACGTGGGATTGGCGGAGATTATTATGACTTCATACTTTCACCTAACAGAAATGAATTGTTTATTTGTATTGGAGATGTAAGCGGTAAAGGGGTTGCAGCAGGCCTAGTGATGGCAACCGTAAGAACCATCCTTCATTCCCTCGTGCGAGTGAAAGATTCTCCTTGGGAAATCCTGAATGATATCAATAACTACCTGTATACAAGTTATAAGGAAGCGATCACTCCACGATTTATGAGTATGATTTTACTCAGATGGAATTTAATAACAGGAGAAGTGCAATACTCTGGAGCTGGACACGGAAATTTTTACCACTACAAATCAGATTCTAAATCTCTTTCTGTCATCGAAACAGAAGGTGTAATTCTAGGAATCCAACCAGATATTTCCTCCTTTAAGAATGAATCCAAATTGCGGTTCCACTCGGGTGATACCATTTTATTATACACAGATGGTGTGACAGAGGCGCGAAACTCAGCCGGAACACAGTTTGGAGAACACGAATTAAAATCTAATTTTCTCTCCTTTATCTCACTAGAGCCAAAAAACATACTCGAGAAGATCTATTTCGAACTAAAAGAATTTGTCAAAGAACAGGAACAACACGATGATATCACTATGGTGGCAGTAAGGAAGATATGATCCCAGAAATCCCCACTTCTATTTCTAAACTTTTTGAAGCTGCCTTGGCCAGGATGGGAAACAACATTCCTGCATTCTGGGCAAAAAACAAAACCCAATTTCTCATTGCTTATTCTGGAGGAAAAGACTCCTCTATTTTAGTTTTGTTTTTTAACTATTTAAAAGAAAGATACCATATCCAAACTCCCACTTTGTTTTATTTGTCTCATGGGATTCGTTCCATTGAAACAGAAGAAAATGAATTGATTCAATTTTTAAAATCTACAGGATTCCCTTTCCATTTTGTAAAAAAAAAATCCCAAATCTTTCTCTCAAACTGAAGAAAGGTTTAGAAGAAACGGGAAGGCTCGTTCGTTACCACGAACTAAAAAAAATTACCAATCAAATTCCTGCCATTATCCTCACCGGTCATCACTGTAAGGACTATACAGAATCCATTTTTTTACATCTAACAAGAGGAGGAGGGAAAAAAGCTTTTTATACACTTCCACCTTTTGATGGAGAACGTTTTCTTCCTTTAGTGTTTTTTGAAGATAAAGAGTTGGACTTACTCTACGAGTTTGTATCCAATCATATGAAAATATTTGAAGATGAGTCCAACAAAGATCCAATCTACAAACGTAATCGAATCCGAATGGATTTACTTCCAATATTAGAAAAAGAAAATTGGAACTTTCATAAAACTTATTGGAATTTTCATGATCGTTCCCAACTCAATTTACATTTTGATTTAAAAAATGAACCTGTTTCCAAACAAGAACCTCATATCTTTCGTATCCCTCACGAAACCTGGACAAGTCTCAACTTATCCTCAAAAAAAGAACTGATCGATTTTCATTTAAAATTACTCGGTCATTATCCTTTATATAAATCAGGATTTGATAACTTCCATCTCCAATCGGAAGGAGAAAGAGCTTTTTTAGAAAATAAAAACTGTTTCCTATACAAATCAAAGTTTGGTGATCTGTTCATCATTGATAAAAAATCCCCAGCTTTTAAAAAAGCAGTCTCCCATCGGGAAGGAGATAACCTTTTCATTGAATGGAATCAAAACAAGTTCAAACTTTCTGATCCATCGGAAAAATACAGTCTTGGATCTTGGCACCATGGCCAAAAAATCCAAATTCGTTCAGGAAATAAGGAAATTTCCGAATGTATGAGAGAAAACGGAATTCCATTTTTCTTAAGAACCTACATTCCTATTCTCTATTTTGATGGAGAACCGATTCAAATTTTATTTTCTCTCTTTTCGAAAAGCGAAAAGAATTATCCCAAACGAATCTATCTGGAAAGGTGAGCTAGATGCACAAGTATTCTAAAGAAATACCCTTTCCGGAAACTAAATTCTTCACTTCCATTGCCAACCTTAACGAAAAGGAAGAATTGGATTCCATTCCTTCCATCGCCTTTATGGGTAGGTCCAACTCTGGGAAGTCTAGTTTACTCAACGCACTCTCTAACCACAGAGGTCTTGCTAAAGTTTCTAGAACTCCCGGTAAAACAAAACTAATTAATATTTTCCGAACCAGAGAAGGTTTTAATCTAGTCGACTTACCTGGATTTGGTTATTCAAAGGCCTCTCACAAAGAACATAAAGATATGATGAAACTTTTAGAAGGTTTCTTAAACACATGGCAAAATTTGAAAATTTTATTTATCCTTTGTGATTCACAAAGAGAATTTCCGGAAGAAGAACTTTCTACCATTGAAGTTGCCATGGAGAAAAAAATCAAACCTGTGGTGATCCGTACAAAAATAGATAAACTAAATCAAAGTGAACAACACCGAGTTCGTACGGATATGGAAACTTCAATGAATAAAATTGGCGTTCCCTTTAGAGTGTTTTATGTATCGGCTACAACAGGTAGAGGTGTTGGTGAGTTACGTGAGTTTATCGTGGAAAATATGATTCCATCAAACAAAGGTGTCTAAATAATTACCAGAATTAGATTCGGTTTGTACACTCATCATTCCAAACAAATTAGAAGTCATCATTTTACGAAAATCTGTAAGCAGGGCAAAAGTTTCTCTTAGTTGTTCTTTTACTCGGATCAGTCTTACTTCTTCTTCTAATCGTTTTTTTTCTGACTCAATTTCTTTCAATCGTTCCGCAGAATGAACATCGGTTGACGACTTTTTTGTTTTCTCTGATTCTAATCGTGTTTCGAGTTCTTTTATTTTAGATTCCAATTCTTTTTCATGAGACTTTTGCATTAATTCTTTTGGATTTAATTTACTTTTCTCTTTTGCATTGGGTTTTTTATCTTCCTCCTCTTTTAGTTGGAAAAGATCCTTTATCGACTTTCCATCTGAATAAGGAGTGAGTGTGGAATCTTCATCTGGATTTGATTTTGCACGAGTGACTGCATGTGTTTCCCCACTCACAGCCACCATCCGACCATCTCTTAATTCATAATTGATTTTTACTTGTACAGATTGTACATCTCGCCCTTTGCGGATGGCTTCATTTTTGAATTCGGCAGCATGTCCGAGTTCATGCGAAATGACATGTAAGGCGGAAAGGGATTCAGGAGCACTTTCCAATTGTCCATGACCGACATAATTCACCCGGCGATCTTTTAAAAGATCTACATTCATACGATTGAATGGGGACTCGTCGATTCTCATGGAAACCTCACCACCTAATGGGTACTTCGGTTTGTCTTTAGAAAATATTAGTAAGAAATTGAATTTTTGAAAAGCGAAAACTCTCCTGGAGGACCAGGAGAGTGAGTGAAAATTGTGACTAGAGAGGGGTTACGGGCCTGTGCGAACGCATCGGACATAATTCCTTTGTGTTTTCACTACATTTCTTTGTACCCCGTAAGACTGTCTGTCAAAGGAAATTGCATAAGCAGTTTCCCCTGGAAGGTCCTCGTGATTTGACCAAGCAGTCCAATAATCTTCTTCTTGTGTAGAAGGAAAAAATTGGAGTGTTGCCGCCCGACCAGGAATCACTAACCTTTGGTATTCGATCGCTGTGGGAACTCTCCAAGTGGCACCTAAGTAGTTACTGTTTTGGCAAGCACCATACAATTCGCTGGATCCAGCAATCCCAATGGAAGAAAAACCTTGGATCACTTGTGGAAACGCAACCGAGTTACATGCATGTGTTTTAGAATCACAAAATGCAACTTGAGCGGCCCCTGCTCGAGCGGAATCATAAGGATTGAAAATAGAGCCTTGCGGAGCCCCCAAACAATCATTAAATCCCGCACGGTATACTTGGCCATGCGTACATTTTTGCCAGACTAAATTGGCGACAGTATCAGTGATGGTTCCATTACCATTGTCACGAAGACTTTGGTTGGCGATGAGACCAGCAAACAGCTGGTTGGTTTCTTCCGGGCTTAAACCGTAGATATCTTCTACCGGCTTCATTTCACAGTTCATGAAAAAAGATAAGACCAAAAGAGCGAAACAATATTGAATTTTTTTCATAAGCTCTGCCCTCCTAAAATATATGGTTAAAGTTAATGAAAGTTTGTCTATCTTCATTCGAAATCGCATGATCAAAATAGATAACAGTTGCTTGGTTCCAAGGAATTCGTAAACCAATACCTCTAGAGTGTTTGTAGTTTTTTAGATTTGCATCTTCAGTGCGATCCCAAACACGTCCTACATCATAGAACGGAACCAATTGGAAATCAAAGTGTTGCCCACCAAATTCCGCCTCAGCGAACTTCCAACGAATTTCAAAGTTTGCAAATGCCATCGTTTGGCCTACAAAACGATCCTGTTTGTAACCACGGATGGTAGTCCTACCACCTAAACCAGATTGGTTGGTTTCTGTTCCCCACATGTTGCGGTATTCATAAAATGGAGCATCCCCATTGGTTTGGATCATCGTTCCACGCGCAGCGAGAACAAACTTTTCCAAAATTTCCGGAGGTTTGCTGGTAAACCATTGTACGGGGCTTATGAAAATACGACCTGATACCAAGTTCTTGTTGAATTCGGAAGTAGATCCAATGGCCTTTGTGGAACGTTCATGAGTGTATTCTAAAAACAATCCGCGATTGGGGTCTGGTTCAAAGTCACGAGTGTCATAAACAATCCCGGCACGAACCGTATTTGTATAACCACCGTTAATTCCCTTTATCTTTCCATCTTTATCATCGCGAGTTAACTTGGTTTCCCCTTGCGGTGTTCCAAAAGTACGATCTACATCAAGAAGTCCTAAAATTCCGTCGGCTGGACCTAACTGTGCATCGTTATACTTTCCGTCATAAGTTCGAATGATTTGTTTTGATAGACGAACACCCGTTACCGTACGAAGTGTACCTCCGAAAAAAGAGTACTCACCAGAAGTACTAAAGTTAGGATTTTCAATGTCATAACGATTGTATCTGTGATCACTTACAATAGGAGCTTCGCCAGATCCTGCATCCCCTGGACGACGATAATTCAAATTGTCTTCATAATCGGAAAAAGGAGCATTCCTTCTGATCTGACCATTGGGATCATTTCTTTCTAAATAAGAAAGGGGTTGGAGGGTATTTTCTCCTACACCAAAGAAAAGAGAGTTTGGATTTCGCTCATAGACTAAATCTGCACGGAGTCTCCACTTGGTATCGAAGATATACGGTGCATCGATACTTAACTGGTGGTAGGGAGCTCGTTTTGTCGTATTAAAATACTGAGCAAATACCCTTACACGGTAGGGAGTGTATTCAAACATGGGCGAAGTTTTCGCTCCATTGTAAAAATAAAGCACACGAGCCCCATAACCGACACCCACATTGGGATCAGAGTTGATGAGAGGAAGACCTGTAAAGTACCCACCCTCTTTTTTATTCTTAAAATCCCTCTCGCTCAGTCTCTTTTTTTCAGAGATCTCGAACGGAAGGTCGGTCCGGGGTTGACGTTCCTGACCGAAAACCCCATGAAAAAACGAAAAAAACAACAGAAGCGTAAAACTTCTTATAATATGATTGTACATTCTCTACCTATCAGCCAAAGAAACTGCCTTATGGTGGGAAGTTTGAAAAATATGTCAAATAGATTCGAAAATTTATGTTTTTTCCGGTTCGATTCTGTGTAATATGATCAGCACTTCGTCTTGTTGGACTAGATCCCCTTGCGATTTTCTAATCTCCTCTACACGGCATAGATAAGGGGCCTTAACGGCGTTCTCCATTTTCATCGCTTCCAAAATCAGAAGTGTTTCCCCTTGTTTGTGTTCCTTTCCGACTTCAGTAGAGATTTGCACTACTTTCCCTGGCATAGGACTTTTGATTTCTGGAGATGTTTGGGCTCCACCTTCATACTGCCGTTCGGCGAGTTTTCCACTCCAAGTTTCTCCTTTCCAATGAAGAAAAAGTTCATTTCTTACTTTAAGAAATTGTAATACTGATCCATCATTCATGAGAACAGATTGTAATGGATTTGTATTCGATGAGTTTGTTTTTTCTTTTACCAAATCATTCAATTGGAAGGAAAAAGATTCCAACCCCAATCGAACTCGAACAGAAAGACCGCTCACATAAACAGAAGCAGGTCCAGATTTTGTTTCAAATAAATAATCCATATTAGGCGGTTTCCTTTACCCAAGGGTTAATCGATTCTTTGGAAGTAAAAAAAGCTCCCGCTAAGGCCAATTTCAATTCCTCCTTGGTTTTGTCTGACAAAAGTTCTGATTCATTGTCTGCAATGAAGTGTGTTGATACCTTTCCCTCAGCAAATTCTTTTGTAGAAACAAGTCTTTGTAAAAATTGTAAATTTGTTTTGGGACCAAACACAATCGTTTCCGACAAACATTCGATTAGGCGGTGAATCGCTGTGATTCGATCATCTCCCCATACAATTAATTTTGCAATCATGGGATCGTAAAACATGGTGATCTCAGAGCCCGAAACAACACCTGAGTCGATACGTAAGTAATCTTTAGTAGGAAAGGATATATGGTGGATCCGTCCAGTGGATGGTAAAAAACCTTCTTTTGGATCTTCTGCATAAATTCGGACTTCCAGTGCATGTCCTTTTTGGGGAGGAGTTTGAATTTGTGGTAGTGTTTCTCCTTGGCAGACTCGAATTTGCCACTCCACTAAGTCAAGTCCCGTTGTCATTTCTGTTACAGGATGTTCAACCTGCAAACGAGTGTTCATCTCAAGAAAATAAAACTCGCCCGCTTCACCTAATATAAACTCTACGGTCCCAGCTCCTTCATATTGAACTGACTTGGCTGCCATCACTGCAGCTTCAGACATTTTGGATTTTAGTTCTGAGGAATATCTAGGGGCAGGAGTTTCTTCCACAACCTTTTGGTGTCGTCTTTGTAGGGAACAATCCCTTTCATGTAAGTGAATGATATTTCCTTTTGTATCGCCAAAAATTTGGAACTCCACATGTCGTGGATTGGTGATGTATTTTTCCAAAAGGATACGATCATCACCAAATGCAGAAAGTGCTTCCCGTTTTGCTGATAGAATACCAGGTTCTAATTCTTCGGGTGTATTGATACGTCGCATTCCTTTTCCCCCACCGCCGGCACTTGCTTTCGCCATAATGGGATACCCAATTTTTTCGGCTTCTTTTTGGAATACCGACATTTCCTGAGACGCACCTTCATAACCGGGAACAACAGGTACACCATTTTTTGCAACTAACAAGCGTGAACCGATCTTATCTCCCATTGCTTCGATAGAATGAGGTTTTGGGCCGATGAATCGAATTCCATGTTTTTCTAATTTCGTGGCAAAATCAGTATTTTCAGATAAAAATCCATAGCCAGGATGGACAGCATCCGCTCCGGTTTCCAAACAAGCCTTAATGACCTTCTCTACATTTAAGTAAGAAGAACGGGCATCGGTTCCGCCTAAAGAGAACGCTTCGTCTGCAGACTGGACAAATAAACTTTGTGCATCTGGATCGGAAAAGACGGCAACAGTTTTGATTCCCATTTTTTTTGCGGTGCGGATGACACGTACGGCAATTTCGCCACGATTGGCGATGAGTATTTTTTGTATCGGCTTCATGTGAGTAGGATCAAAACTAATGTGCCGTGAAAATAAATCAACAGAAAGATCGGAAGTCGATTGACCGCCTCCTTCCTTAACAAATTATTTTTTTATGGTGAAACAGTATCTCTCTCTCCGATTTTCGGATCGAATCTTTCTAACTTATTTCTCCTTTGGTTTTTTGACTCTTTTCCTACACCGAATTTTATTTTTTGTCGTTTATTCCTACCGATTGGAAGAATTCTCGTTTTTCATCTTACTCAAAGCGTTTTTAATTGGATTTCGATTTGATTGGGTTACCATTTCTATTTTGTTAGTTGGGTTCTACTTCTTATCCCTTTGGGACAAAGCATCGAAGTTAAGACCTTACCGTTATTTTTGGACCATCACTCCCTTAGTCATTTATCCATTTTGTTTGGTACACTTGTTTGCAGATTTATTGTATTTTGAAAATGCAAACAAACATATTGGATATGAAGCGATCGTATTTTTAGGAGATTTAGATGTATTGTTATCTTCTGCATTCAAAGAAACACCATTTAAAATTTTATCTTTTTTAGTATTTATTACATTGTATATAACGGGGATTCGTTATTGGTTTTCCAAACAAAAAATTGCGGATCAAATAAATACTAAGGGAAGTTTTCGATCTAATTCCATAGTGAGTATACTTTGGATCTTATTTTTCTTTATAGGACTTCGAGGTGGGCCACAAGAATCACCTTTACGTGCTAGCGAAGCCATAATCTCTGATAATGCCCTTATCAACCAACTAGCGTTAAATGGAATTTATACAACTATCAATGATTTCAAAAGCCAGGCAATTCCTAAACATCTAAAAATGACAGATAAGGATATGTTGGCGGTAGTTCGGGAAGAAATTGAGTATTCAGGATCTGAATTTGTAAATGATCCAGAGTTTCCACTCGTTCGGAAAATCAAAGGAATACCGGGAAGAAAACCAATCAATGTGGTTTTGGTCATCCAAGAATCTTGGACGGGAAAGTATGTTTGGCCGATATCAGATGGATTTTGGTTAGGCAAGGAAGTAACACCGTATTACAATAGATTGGCGAAAAAGGGACATAGCTTTCGAAAATTCTATGCAAATGGTGGGAGAACTAGCAATGCTTTACTATCGGTTCTTACCAGTGTTCCCGATCGGCCAGGTCTTACGGCAATTCGTACTCCACAAATTCTCAGTAATTTTTCTGCTATTGGTAATCTATTTTCTGAATTTGGATACCAAACCAGTTTTATTACAGGAGATGATCTAAAATTCGATAGTTTGGCCACTATCCTTCCTCATTTTGGATTCAAAACTTTGATTGGGAAAGAAGACTTTCGTAAATCGGGAAAATATTCCATCGGAGCTTGGGGTTATGATGATGAACATCTTTATACAAAAGCATTAGAAGAAATGGACTTGTACCAAAAGAATAACAAACCCTTCTTAATGACTATTCTTACTATGACAACACATTATCCATATAAGGTGCCAAACCCTAAGTATGAAATATACGAACCTACTGTAACTGATTTTGATTATCTCAATACTTATCACTATTCTGATTCTGCGTTAGAAGTTTTTATGAAAGAAATACAAAAGAAAAAGTATTTTGAAGACACTTTGTTTGTATTTGTGGGAGACCATACCCACCACAGGTATCTATCATATTATGAAGATCGAATGGTCCCTTTTTTGTTATATTCTCCAAAATACATAAAACCAATGTTAGATGAAAGAATTTCATCACAATTGGATGTCCTGCCTACTATTTTAGGAGTTGTAGGAAAAGAAACTTACTTTGCAGGGTTCGGTAAAGATATGTTAGCCAGTGGTGTGAAGTCGGGAAGTACTTACTTTGCTTATGGAAGTGCTTGCGGATGGATCGATGAAGAAAAAATTCTTTATCAAAGTGTAGATGGGGACACTCAGTTTATTTTCCAAATGATCCCACCTTATGGAGTGGACCCGGCCTGTAATCCAGATCGAAAAAACTGCTTTCGCCAAACGATCAAGGCCAGGGCCTTCTTTAATTTATCTTTAGAATTAATGAACCGTAATTCGCTTTATCCTTTAGAGGGTTCTTTACGGTACACCAGGAAATGAATTTACATATTTGATTTTGAAGTCAGGAAAACTATTAACGATCTGCACTTTGAAATCGGGGAAAGAACTGACTTCTTGCCACTTCCCACAGTCAGAAGGGAAACTACTTACTTTTTGCACATTGAGGTCAGGGAAACTATCTACAATTTGGACCTTAAAATCGGGGAAACTAGTAACGAACTGAACCTTTCCTGCTAATTTTTTCCCTTTGAAAGTACAATCAGAGCCAATTTCTCCTGCGAAAAGAGTCGAAGTGAACAGAATACCTAAAATCAAACCAATCAACTTTTTCATACATACTCCTATTTTTTAAGAAATAAATTCTAAATCGATTTTTCCACCTGTCAATCCCTTTGTCCTTAGATTCGAAACACAAAAAGGCGCCCTTGAAAAATAAATTTTAAAATCATCAAGTATCTATGAATTAAAGACTAAACTTTAGATAGTTTTATACGTTCGGCTTCCGTCATTACATCTAACTCTTGTTTTTTGGATTGCATCAAATTATTTAGATAGGTTTGAAATTCTTCCCAAGAAGAAAAATCCGTAGGGTCATGGACACCCAATCCCATATAGCCAACTACGTTTCCTTTTTGGTAATTTTGATACGTGGTGACACCTGACTTTAGAGCAACAAAAACAGGAATTTTTTGATCAAAAGCAATTTTCACCATCCCTTTCTTTAGGGGAAGGATTTCCTCGGAATAAGTATTTTTCCCTTCTGGATACACAATGTAAGAAGTTGTTTTTAAACCTTCGATCAGATTTTTTACAGAAACTGCAACAGACATGGCTTTGGAGTTATCAAAAACTTGTGAACCCATGGCAACCATCCACCAATAAGCAAACCAAGCTTTTTTGATCACCTGGTTTGCTAAAAACGGTTTTCTTATCACATAACAATCATAAGGGAAATCCATTTCGTTTACATGGTTTAAAAATATCATATGTCCTTTTTCAGGTACACTAATTTCATTAAATACGATGAGTTGAGTTTTTGTAATCTTCAGAACATCTTCTGCCCAAATTTTTGTTCCTTCTAGAAATTCTTTTATACGAGCTTCTTTGTTCCCTGTAAGAGAACGATATAAACCTCTGATGAGGTAGGGACTTGCTTTTCCAAAAACAAGAAGGGTGATCCTTAAGTAAACCTTCATCACCAAACGCCCGTAGTGGACACTAAGTCCGTGTAAATTTTTCTTAATGAGATCGTCAACGACCGGAATTTTCGCCATAGCAACAATTAGACAAAAGAGGTCATTCTATGGAAATAAAAAAGCCCAAGAAAAATCTTGGGCTTTAGACTTCGGAAACGGTGTTAGTTAACGTTTCTTATTGTTGCGGAGTGGATGTCGCTCCAGCGGCAGGTTTTGCAGGGACATTCAATGCTTTTTTACGTTCTTGGTCGTACTTCATGAACACCATATTGTTGGAGTCCAAATCATAGACTCGACCTCTCACGTCAGCATGATCCACGCGGTAATCTTCAGGAACACGTACGTCAAACATAGCTTGCAAACGATTGTCATATTTGATGTAAGGGTTTTTGGTAAAATCATAAGTAACACCATCTACCTTTACTGGTTTCCCTTCCACTGGTGCACCATTTTCATCTTTAAGAGTTTCTGATTTTGCAAGGGAATTGTTCAGGTAATAATTGTCGTAAGGATACTTCAACTTATAAATGTTAATCGCATTTGCTTTAGAATCACGAGCTAAGTTGATGGCACCAAAATAAAGATCTATGCGATACTTTCTGTGGGTCGGTTGGAGTTTTTGGTGTTTTTCCAAATTCTTTTCCACTTTTAAAGCATTGGCTCTTGCTTCTTTTGCAAGACCGAGGTGTTTGTATCCTAACTCCAGGTTTTTCTCAATGTCATATTTATTATAACTATAATGAGCTTCTTTTGGATCATACATACGACGTGAGAAAGGAGCTTCCCGTGGAATATCCATTACGTCTTGGCGGAAGTAAGAACCTTTTCCATATTCGATTGAAATATCGAGGAGTGCTTTATCCATATGATCGTTTGGATTTTTTCTTTCCATAGCCGTTTTCATCATCTCTTCTGCACGTAAAATGTAGAGTTGAGAAAGTTCTTCGGTTATTTTTTCGATTCCCAATTGGCATTCTAGAAAACGTTGGTAGGCGGAAGAATAATTTCCCTCGAAGTGGTATTGTAAACCTTCTTGGTAGATTCGTTTGGCTTCGATGTATTTTTTCATACGAAAGCCTTCTTTCCCTTCCGGTGCATTTATTTCCGTAGGTTTTCCTTCCGGATCTTCACCACGGAAATTTTTAACGATAGGTTCTAACTCACGTAGGTAAGTCAGAAGCTCAATTCGTTTGTGGTATGATTTACTAGAGACCGATTCTGCAAACATAGGTGCTTGCATCATGAGACTCATCATGAGAATAAGAAGGGATTGTTTCATTGCTCTGCCGTTCATTCCGTTTCCGTACTTTCCTTCCTTGGAAGAATCTTACAAGTAATTTCGGGGTAGCCCCTGTGAGTATTATCGGAGATTTCTGATATTGGATTGACAGATTGTATTTTAAAATTGAGCCTTTTCCTAGATTTTTCCTATGTCCCTAGCCGCAGCCCAGTCCAAAAAAGTATCTTTTCGAGCCAAAGAGTCCACAGTCTGTCCTATTTGTGATGAAAATCACCAAAAGGAACAAATGTTCCAAGGGGGTGGACGACTCATCGCCGGAAAGTTGGCTCAGGATTTACGCCGTTTATACGAAAAAAATAGAAAATTCGGTCGTGTCAGTCCTCTGGATTATGTCATGTCCGTTTGCCCACGTTGTCTCTACTCCTCCTTTCCGAAAGATTGGAATGCACTGAACCCTGCGGACAACGAAGCCATACGTATGGCCACAGACAATCGCAGAAGTTACATAGAAAAAATTCTGGGACCTCTCGATTTTACAGGAGACCGCCAAATTGTGTTAGGTGCTGCTTCTTATCTACTGGGAATGGATTGTTACCAACTCCGCGGCGCCAGTGTCGCACCTACTCCCAAAAAAGCAGTCTGTGCCATTCGAGCTGCTTGGTATTTTTCAGACCTACATGAAGAATTCCCACATATTGGTTATGACAAAATCCGAGATTTACTCTACCAGAAAGCAGCGGTTATCTATGGTTATACGCTTGAGCTTATGCAAAATGGAAACGAACCGGTAGACCAAGCAGCAGGGATGCTCGGACCCGATACAGATAACAACTGGGGATTTGATGGTGTTATCTATCTCAATGCCTATCTTACAAAAAAATTCAAAGACCAAATGGCTCCGAAACCTGATGACCAAGTTTTGCTTTTATCTCGCGCCAAACGAACACTTGCAAGACTATATGGCTCAGGAAAGGCTTCTAAAGGTAAACCAGGTCCTATTGTAGAAATGACTCGCGAGTTGTATGACGAATACAACGCCATACTTGAAGCGATGGGAGGCGAGAAGTAAGGGTTTGCCCAACTACGCACTTCTCGTCGAATACGACG
The DNA here is from genome assembly GCF_000332495.1 of Leptospira terpstrae serovar Hualin str. LT 11-33 = ATCC 700639. Taxonomy (NCBI): domain Bacteria; kingdom Pseudomonadati; phylum Spirochaetota; class Leptospiria; order Leptospirales; family Leptospiraceae; genus Leptospira; species Leptospira terpstrae. The sequence goes on from NZ_AOGW02000002.1 coordinate 170,324, forward strand.
GTACTCATTTTTACGGTTGGCAGAAACAAAAAGATATTCCTACAGTTCAGTCTGCCATTGAATCAGCTATTTCCATAATCTTAAGCAGAAATCCCGCCTCACGTTTGTCAGTCGCAGGCAGAACAGATACTGGAGTTCATGCACTCGGTATGGTGTGTAATTTTAAAACAGAATTCCCCATTCCTAACTTTCACAAATTTTTAGTGTCAGTGAATGCTCTAACTAAACGAGGAGTATCCGTTAAAAATATAGTCGAAGTACCCATGGACTTCCACTCTAGGTTTAGTTGTACTGGCAGAGAGTATATCTACAAAATCTATTACAGTAAATATGAAAGTAGCTTTGTGGAAGGAAGGGCCTATTGGGAGAAACACCCTGTGGATTGGGATTATGTGGAAAACCAACTCACAAACTTGATTGGAGAAAAAGACTTTCGATCACTGACAAAAGCAAAGTCAATGGCAGGCAAACGCTCCATAAGAAATATATTTGACATTCGTTTGGAACGATTGACATCAGATTGGATCCAGGTTCGTATCCGTGCCAATGGATTTATGCACAATATGGTTCGTATTACAGTAGGAACTTTACTGGACATTGGGAAGGGACGTTGGAAATCTAGATCCATCGGCTCCATTTTGGAAGAGAAGAACCGTTCGAAAGCAGGGATTACCCTCCCGCCGGATGGACTCTATTTTGTCCGCGCATATTACGAAGATTATCCGGAAATTCATGAATTGTATAAAATCCCTCTTCCTTAGCCTATTTTTTGCACTCACACTGTTTCCTGGTCTTCTCTCTGCACAAACTCTGGAAGAATACAATAAACGTAGGTATGAAATTGGTGGTTGGGTCGGCGCTGCCAATCCAATGCCTGGAACCCCTACCGTTCGTGTGTTGGAAACAACCCTTGGTGGTGGTTTTTATGCTCGTATGCCTTGGCCTTGGGTTTTTTACACAGAAATTGGTGGCTCCTATGCTGTATTTTTATCAAGATCAGAGAGAGCTCTTACTGCAATGCCACTCTATGCGGCCTTAGCTTACAAAATTCCGATTGAACTCCCGATTCAATTTTTTCTCAAAGGTGGTGGCGGTTCTGCTTATGTTGTGGCCCGTCCCTCGGATACTGCCAAATGGAACCCAACCGCATTTGCAGGGTTAGAAGCAAGTTTTATTGCTGGTCGTAGAATCCGAATTGGTGTTCGATTGGACTATTACAAGATCTTTGAAACCCAAATGGATGTTCCCGCTCAATACCGATACCCACTTTCGAGTCCTTATGACGACCCTCGTTTACAAAATCCAGCAAGTTACACTTTGCAGAATGTAGATTTTTTCTATTTCGGTCTAACTGTAGGAGTGTTGTTTTAGTGAAGTCATTATACCTACAATTATTGTTAATTTTACTCAATGTTTTTGTAATCATAGGTTGCAAAACCAAACTAGACTTAGGAGATGAATCCAAACTTCCCGTCATCTCTACTTTATTCAACAATCGTATGTTGTTACTCCTCAAAGGAACTTATGCAACAGACAATCCTTTGGATTGGAGTGAATTAAATAATGGAACTGGGGAATTGTATGTAGATGACCAAGGGGAAGGATTAGATCCAACCATGACCTTAGTCAATCGCCCTAAAGCTGGAAGTATTCCTATCTTCTTAGATATAGGTGAAGTGCGAATTTCCAGTAAATACTTAAAAGGATTAAACGAACTCACGCAAATTCGCGACACAGTGGATTCAAATAAATTCTGGGACTATATTGCACCGAACCGACAAGTTTTTTGTACAGTTACTTATTCATTCGATAACAACACTTGCACCGAAAGTAACGGAATTCTCAAAGCTTCTGATTTTTTCAATGGAATTGGAGCACAATTTCCTTCCAATGATCCTTCTTCCGAAACCATTGGTGGAATTGAAACGGCTTTAGCAACGGGAAGGTATTGGTTCGGTCGTGAGTATTATTATGCTGCAATTTACTTTCGTTCCTTAGTGACTGGTTATGCTCTTGATGCAGGAATTCCAGTGTCTGGTCGTTTTGATAATAGACCCATCATCAATGGTCTTAATATAGTTCCACGTAACAACTATGTGGCGGGAACTACCTCCTCTGCAAAAAGCACTATTGTTCCAAAAATGTTCCCTGCGCTCTTTACCCAATTGAATACCCAATCAGTACAATCGGATATGGTGATTCGGGATGGATTTGATCCTTATATTTTAGAAGTCCGAATCAACTTAAAAGAAAATTTGATGTTACACTCTTATTTAACAAGTCGGTCTACAATCGTAACTTATGTTGGAGTGAGTGATATCTTTTTTGATCACAAAGGGGAAGGAGACGCTGGCGGAAATATTTTGACAAGGGCTCGTGTCATTTATCCTGAGACAGCTTCTAGCCTGACAATTTCTGGCGGAGGCAATTCTTTGTTACATTATTATGGCATCTTTCGATTCCATGAAACTGATTTTTTAAACGTTTTGCCTCTTGCGGCTACACCTGCAAAACAAAATGCTAAGATAAAATACCTAAACCCTGGTACTTACAAGGCAGTTTGTTTGGGAGATCTGACGAAACAGGACGGATATCCAGACACTGTAGTACGAGAGACTACATTTAACATACCTGAGTATCCATTCCGACAAACATATAACGTTGATTTGACATGCCCTTAGTAAAAAATTAGTTTCTCCATTCAATTTTACTTTTTTTTTACTCCCGTTTTTTGTGAACTTGGTAAAAGTACCAATCATATGAAAACGATATTGCTAAAACTACGTTCCCTTCTTTCCAAGGATTCCCTCCCACATGGAGAGTTGCAGTTTCCAATTCGATACAAACTTCTACTCATCACATCCGTTGTACTACTTGTTTCTATGTCTGGGATTATCTTTCTTGCTTCCTATTTTTTTAGAAAGGATAGTGAGGTTCGAGTCAAAGAAAACAATATCAAAATCAATGAAATCCTCTCCTTAAAAGTAAAATCAGACTTACATTCGATAAAACAAGATGTTCACATTACGGCTTCTGCCATTTTAAGAAATCCGACCTCAGCCAATGCAATCGCCAAAGAGTTGTTCGAGGAAGATCAAAACTTTCTTTTAATCGGAGCCTACGATGTAAGCCTTGAGCCAAAGTTTGAAGCTTTGAATGATGAGTTTTTACAAAAATACGACTACCAAAAATCAGAAGTAAAAGGATTACTTCGAAACATCCAACCCAAATTAAAAAAATCTTTTGGTGGGACCACAGTCATTTGGAATGCTAGTCCCCATTTTCGTCATCCTATCCTTTGCCTAAGTTTTCCACTTTCAGAATCTAAAGACACACATACTATCCTTGTCACTCTAGTAAAACTAGACAGTTTATTAGATGCTTTCCAAACCTCAGGGCCAGTAGAAACATTTCTTGTCAGTGAAGACGGAAGTGTACTTGCACATCCTGATGCTAAAGTTGTTCTTTCGGGAATTAATTTGAATGATCTTCCCATTGTAGAACGTATGAAAAAGTCTACCGTTGACAATGGACAGTTCCGTTATGAATCTAAAGACGGAGTATCACATCTCGGATCTTTCAAAAAACTTGGGTTAGGTGGTGTTGGAGTAGTTTCCCAAGTTCGCGAATCAAAAATTTTTGAAGAAGTAAATAACATCCAAAAACGAAATGTTTACATATTGATAGTTTCTTTAGCTCTTTCATTTATCGTTGTTTATGTTTTTGCAAAATCCCTATCAACACCCATTTTAAAATTAGTGGATGCTTCAGAAGAAATTAGGCGTGGGAACTATCATATTGAACTTCACGCCACTAGTCATGATGAAATTGGAACTCTCACCAAATCCTTCGTAAGTATGGGACGTGGTTTGGAAGAACGTGAAAAATTAAAAGATTCCTTCGGTCGATTTGTGAACCAAGATATCGCAGAACTTGCTGCCAAAGGTAAACTCTCAATAGGTGGCCAAAGAAAGTATTGCACCATTTTTTTCTCAGACATTAGAAGTTTCACAGCCATATCTGAAAAGTTACAACCAGAAGAAGTGGTAGAATTTTTAAATCAATATATGACCGAAATGGTAAAATGTGTACAGGAAACTGGTGGGACTGTAGATAAATTCATTGGTGATGCTATCATGGCCACTTGGGGAGCCCTTCGAGATTCAAAACAACATGCTAAGTCTACGGTAGAAGCTGCACTTAGAATGCGAGACAAACTCATTGAGTTTAACAAAGGAAGAGGTACAGTAAAAAAACCTATCATACAAATTGGATGTGGAATTAACACTGGCTATGTGATTGCAGGTCAGATTGGAAGTTCCGACAAAATGGAATATACTGTGATTGGAGATTCGGTCAATCTTGCCTCTCGAGTAGAATCTTTAAATAAAGAAACCCACACCGACATACTCATTACAGAAACAACTTACCAAGAAGTTAAATCCGATTACCATGTTCTAAGTATGGGAGAAATTGAGTTAAAAGGAAAATCCAAAGCTCAAAAAGTCTACGCAGTACTCGGGAGAAAAACAGATCCCAATTATCCAAAAAATTTGAGCGAACTACAAAAGTTAGTTGGAATTACTGTAGTGAAAAAGGGGAAAAAATGAATTTAGATAAACGAGACCGCCTCGTCCTATTCACGCTCTTAGGTGTTGCTATTCTCTTTTCTTTACTATTTTATTTGGATATCAATCGTAAAATTGGGATTGGAGATCGAGAAGTTGTAGGAACCATCTTTTTTAAAAATAATATTGTTCAAAGAAAATTTGAAGATGAAGTGATTTGGGAAAAATTAGAAAACAATAGCCCACTCACAAATAAAGATACAATTCGATCTGAAGCTTATTCAGATGCACTCATTCGATTAAAAGATGGAACGGAAATTAATATTGATGAAAATTCAATGTTTAACCTGGATTTAACGGGAGAAGAACCAAATCTCGAGTTCACTCAAGGTTCCTTAGAAGTTAAAAAGAACGATACTCAACCCAACCAACTAAAAATCACAAGTGCCGGTAGCGAAATTAATGTAGATTCCGGTAATGTGAAAATCGAAAGGTCCAAAGAAAGAGAACTAAGTCTTTTTGTTGAAAAAGGAAAAACTACTGTCAAACAACAAGACGGCAAGTCAGTTGCAGTTGAAGAAGGGAAAAAGGCCGAATTTAAAAAAACTGGAATTGAAATCAAAAAAATTCCCGTTGTACTAATTGCACCTTCTTCTCAGAAATTATTTTATGCGGAACCAGAAGAAGTTTCCGTTCATTTTCAATGGAAAATTGAATCAGGATACGAAAATCCTATTTTGGAAGTCTCAAGATCACCTAACTTTCAAATGACGTTAATCAACGAAAAAGTGGAAGGAACCCAAGCTGACTTTAAATTAAAAGAAGGCACCTTTTATTGGAGATTGAAGGTTAAAAACAAGGTAGGTTCTGGAAACGAATTCAGTGAAATCAATAAATTTTTCGTAACCAAACTAGAGTCCTTTCAGGGAGAATCTCCTGAAAACGGAACTATAATCCCATTCGTACAGACATACCCACTGACCACACTCACTTGGACCAAACTTACAACAGCTAACACTTACAAGTTGATCGTTTCCAATTCACCTAAACTCGTAAATCCAATCAAACAATTAGAAACGACTGCTAATCAAATTTCTTATGATGATCTAAAGGAAGGCACATACTATTGGAAGGTCATTGCAAAGTCTTCCTTTCCTGATACAAAGGATAGAGAAAGCCAAGTCCTTTCTTTTATTATCAAAAAACAAAATTCTGTTCCAGCACCAAAATGGTTACGACCATCTTCTGGAACAGAAATATCCGCAGAGGAAATCCAACAGAACCAAGCTATTTTGATTTGGGATGGCAATGCAGAATTAAAATCTTATCAAGTAAAAGTTGCTAAAGATTCTAAAATGGCATCGGTAGTTTTTTCCGAAGAAACAGCATCAAATTTTCTCGTACCTAACTGGAATCAATTGGGAAAAGGTACTTTTTTTGCAACGATCATTGGAAAATCAAAAGAAGGCAAAGAAACAGAGACTTCTTCTTTGCTCAGTTTTACCATTGTAGACAAAAAGAAAAAAACTGAACCAATAGAAGATCCAACGGAAAACAAACCAGATCGAAAATTAGAACCCAGGTTGGAAATGATGTCTCCGAATGGAACCATTGTCCAAATGAAAGGAAAATCTAGTTTAGACTTTCAATGGAAGGTTACTGGAGTGACTGGAGAAAAATATGATCTTGTTTTATACCAACACACAGGTGATAAAAAAACAGCTATTTATAAAATCTCCACTAAAGATTCAAAACATAGTTTGAAGGACTTAAGTATCTTAGACGAAGGTTCCTTCTCTTGGGATCTCAGTGTGTATAAAGATTCCAACCTATTATTATCCAGAAAAGGAAGTTTTATATTGGCACTTGATCAGTTTAAATCATTAAAACCTTCTGATATTGAATTCATTTCTCCAAAACGGTTGTATAAAGAAAAACGATGAAACTAAATACTAAACGATTTTTTATTTTATTTTGGTTTGTCACTTTTTCTATTGGGGCGCAAGACGGAACCAAACTCATTGCTTGGAAACCCATTCCAGAAGCAAGTGGATACCAAATTCAAATCAAAGAAAAATCTGGCAAAACTGTTATCGATAAAAAAATTGATACTGCCTATCATTCCATCGAAGAACTTCCATCAGGTGTATACCAAGTAAGAACAGCACCTTTAAACTTATTTAAAAAACCCGCTGTTTGGTCAGCATGGAAAGATTTGGAAGTTATCATATCAGAACCACCGAAAGTAGTGATAGAAGAACAAAAGCCTATTATACTTCCAAAGTCAGAATCTAAAGTTGAAAAATCTATATCGAATGTTACCATCGAAGGGGAACATTTTTTAGAAGCAACAAAGGTGGATTTGACTAAGAAAAATGAAACACTACCTATCCTTAGTAAGGAAGTAAAATCGCCGGAACGAATTGATTTAAAAGTTGATACAACGGATGCTAAATCAGGTCCTTATGATTTGACAGTGACCAATCCCTACCAAAAACCGAAAGTAATTTCCAATTTTGTTCAGGTAGAGGATCCAAAACACAACACAACCGATGCAGATGGAAACGAAGAACCCCAGAATAAAGGATCCAAAAAATCAAAAATCAATTTACCTAAAGGCAAACTCTTTCGGGATTATACATACGAAGAGATGTTAGCATTTTTAGAAACTGACGTTGCGGTCAATTGTAAGAACACAAAAATTCCTGCATTAACACTGAGCGAATGCCACAAAACATACGTTATATTAAATTTTTCGAGTGAAGACAATCATTCAGTTTTTGAATTCTATAAATTGATTAATGAAAATGAATCTGATCGAGTCAGTGCTTATCAGTATTTTAGCAAAAATTGTTCTCCCCGATTTCGGCCTGCTTTTGAACGAATGGAATTAGAATGGAAAAATCGAAACAATCTAGACCCCGATGAACGCCAATCGTTACTCCAAGATTTGACTAAATTTCGAAATTGTCCGAGGTAATTTCATATTCTTTTGCTTGTAAGGAATCCCTTTTTTTAGTCCTATTAAGAGAATGAGATACTCTTTGATTGCATCGGTTGGAATCACGCTTGTCACTTTCCAGGCCCTCCATTCCGAACCATCCGTTCTGAGCCAAAATGTGAAAGAAGTCACAACTAGAATTCAAGATTTGGCTCTTTACCCTACTCTATCTAAAAAAAGACTTTATGGTGCCGTCTCTAAAGGAGGCGCCATTCGATTTGATTTAAAAGCAGGGTAATCATCTCCGCAATCGATCGGGATCGGTGTGGCAACCGATGGCAAACTAAAAGAATGGGTTCTCACAGTATACTCAGGGAATGGTCAAAACGAAAATCCAACCATCCTAAGAAAAGAAAAGATCGAAGGGGAAACTCAGTGGGTCTTTGAATTATTAGCTCCACCGGAAGAGATTACAGTAGAGATTCAAAATGTAAGCTCAGAAACACCTGTGACTGTCGTTGAAATTGTACATGGATATTATTATGGTTATTCAATGGATAAAGAGAACAATACCAAACCTCAACCACAAAATCCGACTAAACCAAATCCTACAGATCCAGAGAAACTTTCACCCAATGATGTTCAAAATCGAACTGAATTTTACCGGGCACCTTTCACAAAAGACTGAAGTAGATTCTTAAAAATATAATCTGTATACTCATCATAACATGTCGGTGACATGTGACCTGCATCACTAAAGTTGTTGCAGGTATAATTTGTATCATCATTCATATTCCAAAACGGTATTCCATTCGATTTATGGTATTCTAACATTCTAGGATACCAATCATGATACACAGTATCAACCTTTCCATCACCTACTGAAACTTTTAAATTTCGAATGTGGTCCATATAAGGCAATGAAAGCCGAACCCAAATGACAGCGGTTGGAACTCCCAATTGTTTTGCAAGTTCCAATGATTCGTTTGTGAAACTCAACACTTGATCAGAAAAATGAAAGGGTACTAAATACGAGTGAAAGTCGCCAATCGCTGACTTTTTTAATAACTCTTGAGGAAGAACTGATTGGTGAGTCCCTGGGGTCATCGCAGAACCCTTCCCTTGATTCAAATTCTCCATTAAACTATTGCGTAGCTCACGATAAGGATATAAAAATGATTCCTTATTTTTTGCACGAGCAAGGATTACATCCAACTTAGGGCGGTATTGATAAGCCCGAAACATACGTTTTGCAATTAGTGTTGAAATATCTTCTGTTGAAAATAATGAAAAATGTTTTAATACAAAAGAAACATTGAGTCCATTGGTTAATGTTTCATCTACTTTTAAAGTAGCTGCCGAATTATACATTTCAACCGAATGGTCAAATAAAAAGAAATCTGGTTTTACGTTATCTTTACGAAACTCTTCCATCCATTGTAAAACATAATCAGGTTTTCCTCCTGGCACGGAGAAGTTAAACATCACCCAACCTGGATATTTTTTATGAATGTATTCATTGTCAAATAAAAGGGCGCGAGAATTACCAAAGTATACCAACACTTTGTCTCGATCTTTTTTTGATAAATAAACTTTTAAGTCTTCATATAACTGATGTTTCTGAATATAATTAATATCAGAAAGTGATTTTGAAAAATAGGTATGTATGTTTTCTAAAAGCAAAAGTTTGTCTAAACAAAACGTAAGGAAAACAACTAGGAACGGGACCAACAAAAATCGATTACGAATTAAATCCACAATTGTCTCCTAAAACTTATAGTAGATAAATTCTCCGCCATCTTGGGAAAGAGTAGCAAGAAGAAAGATTGTAACAATACCGAGCGCAGGAACAAGCCATATATCATGTTTACGAACTCGCTGCCAATACTCCGGAACATACTGGATATGATGGAAAAAAAGTAAGGCAACCGAAGTATAAAAAATTCGTTCCAAGTTTTCAATGTGTTGGAACCGAAAAGAAGAACCATTTCCCAAAAGAGAAGTCGCTGAGACCAACCACTCATTTTTATCTCCAATAAACATGGCTTCCAAACTATTTGAAAAGTGAGTAAAAATACCGTGAAAGTGATCCAGCATATTAGTCGCATTATTGGATCGAAACATAAGTCCGGAAATAGAAAATAATACAAAGACAATCAATGCTTTGAGAACAATAAGAAATTTATTTTTTTCAGGAGTTAACTTCCAACCCAGGTTATCTTCGAAATACCTTTCACCTGCCAATATAACTCCCCAATAAAAACCCCAACAGATAAAGGTATAATCAGCTCCGTGCCAAAAACCCCCTAGTGTCATGATGATGATAAGGTTTAAGTAAGTACGAAGTTCTCCTTTACGAGAACCGCCGAGAGGAAAGTAAATATAATCTCTAAGCCAAAAAGAAAGTGTAATGTGCCAACGTTTCCAAAGTTCTCTCCCTGATGTTGAGAAAAAAGGTGCCTTAAAATTTTCAGGAGTTTCAAATCCTAAAAACAAAGCAATGGAACGCGCCATGTCAGTGAGTCCAGAAAAATCACTATAAACTTGAATCGCATAACAAACACCAGCGATAAATAAAGAAAAAGAATCATACTCTGCTGGAGAACCAAACACTGGCGAGATGGTAAGTGACATTGGATCTGCAACGAGAACTTTTTTTACAAGCCCTGACATGAGTAAATAAGATGCCCGGTACATCTTTTCTTTATTCGGTGTGAGTTTGTCTAAGTTGGGGAAAAAGTCGGACATCCTCATGATTGGTCCAGCAATGAGTACTGGAAAAAATGCCACAAACAAAAAGTAATCTTCAACTTTAATGATAGGTTTTGTAGAATCTCTGTAAGTATCCACGGCAGCGGCAATCACTTGAAATGTGTAAAAACTAATCGCAAGTGGGAGAGCAATATGGATTAAATCAGGAACTTGTTTAAAGAACGGATAGTTCGTTAGATCAGCGAGAACCTTACTGAAAAAATATATATACTTAAAAAATCCTAAATTGATAAGGTTGAGAATAACTGTAAGTCCGATCCAAAACTTTGTTGGAGTGACTTTGATCTTCCGATAAAAAAGATAATTGATGCTAATGACTACAAGAAAGTGGACAGTCAATGCCAATGAGAAGTAGGCATAAAAGCAGATTCCTGCAATGAGTAGAAAGTATTTGCGAGCTACTTTGGGAATGGCCCAATAGAGCAAATAAACGATTGAAAAGAAGATTAAAAATGGGATTGAGTTGAACAACATATCAAGGAAGGAATTGTCTCTCCCAGTAATCGGTTTCCGAACTTGGTGTCAATCCTTCTTTCAGGTGGTTAAATTCGGTTTCGTCCTCATCTGCTTCCCTTTTGACCCAGTCTGCATAAAATTCTTCTGAGGTCATTCGTTTGGCCCGAAGCCTACGTGCAAAACTAACAATCTCTTTATCTGAAGTGATCACCAAACATTGAGAAGGTACAGGGCATAAATTGAGATAACCGATGATGAGTTCGTCAGCTTTTTTTTCATGACTATAATGAACCGAGAATTCACCAAAATCTTCCGAATAACAATCTGAGGTTAGATCCTTCTTCCCGTCGAAAAATACTAGAATCTTAGAATGTTTCTTCTTTGCGTAATATCGTTTTAGGTGGGCCAATAACCCATCCCGGGCATCTTGCAGGCGGTATTCCCCCAGACAAAATGCCAAATCGGGAAATTTATACATTAGATTCATCCCGTCGATCAGGATTCTCTCATTTACGGGCACAACTCTATTGAAACCACTTGCCAGATTCGATTAAACCAAAAAAACGTAAACATGGGGAAAAAAATAATCATCGTCGGTGCCTCGAGCGGGATCGGAAAAGCCATTGCAGAAGCTGAATTGAACGCGGGGAATTCCGTGGTTCTTTTAGCAAGAAGGGAAAAGTCCCTAGAGTCCATTTCCAAAAAAGCCAATTTAGGAAAAGAGAAAAGAGCCTTTCCTTTGGTCTTTGATGTGACTAAATTTTCCACTGCTGAAAAAACATTTCAAAAAGCACTCTCAATACTTGGTAATGTGGACGAAGTGTATTTTGCCTCGGGAGTGATGCCGGAAATTTCACCTAATGAATACAATACGACAAAAGATTTAGAAATGTTAAACGTAAACCTACTGGGTGCTGTTGCCTTCCTAAATCCAGTGGCAACTTATTTTACAAAACAAAAGTCTGGTAAAATTATTGGAATCTCATCCATTGCAGGGGAACGAGGACGTAAAGGAAATCCAGTTTACAATACATCTAAAGCTGCCTTTAATACATACCTAGAAGCACTTCGCAACCGATTGTCAGAATCCAATGTCCAAGTAACAACCATTAAACCAGGGTTTGTCATTACGGAAATGACCAAGGGTCTCAAACTTCCAGAAAAAGGATTACTCAAAGCAATCACGGCTGAAGTTGCTGCAGAAAAAATTCGTAACATCGTCGCGAGTGGAAAAGACGAAGCTTTTGTTCCAGGGATATGGGCACTCGTTGGTCTTATCATTCGGAACATTCCCAATTTCATTTTTAAAAAACTGAGTATATAACATGGTCGCAAAGAAAACAAAATCCGTTCTTGATGTGAAAGTTCCCAAAAAGGAAAAGGTCGAAGCATGGGGAATGAGTACTTTTTCTCAATCTCCTGTTTTTCGACCTGAGACAGAAGAAGAAATCAAAGATCTCTTTGTATGGGCAAACCAAACTGGCACCAAAGTTGCGTTACGTGGTGGAGGTTGTAGTTATGGCGATGCTTCCACCAATACAGATGGAATTGTTTTGGATTTAACTCATTTCAATAAGGTTTTAGATTTTAACTTAAAAACAGGCGTGATGACTGTACAATCCGGTGCTAGAATCAAAGACCTTTGGGAAACAGGAATTGAAAATGGATATTGGCCACCTGTAGTTTCTGGAACCATGATGCCAACACTAGGAGGTGCACTTTCTATGAACATTCATGGAAAAAACAACTTCAAAGTGGGAACCATCGGAGAACATATCAAAGAATTTACATTTCTAACTGCGAAAGGAGATATCTTGGTTTGTTCTCCTAAAAAAAATACAGATCTATTTTATTCTGCAATCTCCGGTTTTGGAATGTTAGGTTGTTTTTTAACAGTACAAATCAAAATGAAACCTATTTACGCGGGTAAAATGAAAATTGATCCGGTCTATGTTAGAAACTTTGATGAACTATTTGCCTACTTCGAAGAACATTATAAGTCTTCCGATTATTTAGTAGGTTGGATTGATGCCTTTGCTTCTGGAAAATCAATGGGTAGAGGGCAAATCCACAAAGCGACTAACTTAAAAGAAGGAGAAGATCCTGACTTTCCTGGTAACTGTTTACTGGAAAGACAACACCTACCTTCTCGCCTTTTCTATGTGATCCCTAAAAAATGGATGTGGATACTAATGCGTCCCTTCAGTTTTAATTTGGGAATGCGCCTGATCAATTTGGCGAAATGTATTGCGAGTATTTTAGTAAATCATAAAGCCTATTACCAAGGCCATGCAGAATATGCTTTTCTTTTGGACTATGTTCCCAATTGGAAATTTATTTATAAACCTGGGGCCATGATTCAATACCAAGTGTTTATTCCCAAAGAGAACGCCAAACAAGCATTTAGTGAGATATTCACAATTTGTCAAGAACGAGGGATTGTAAACTATCTATCGGTTTTCAAAAAACACAAACCAGACCCTTTCCTTTTAACACATGCAGTGGACGGATTTTCTATGGCTATGGACTTTCCCGTTACCAAAGGAAACAAAGAAAAACTTTGGTCTTTGTGCCATGAAATGGATGAGATAGTTTTAAAACACAAAGGTAGATTCTACTTTGCTAAGGACTCAACCCTACGCAAACGTGTGATGGAATCCTACTTTCCTAAAGACAATCTCAAAAGATTTTACTCACTCAAGAAAAAGTATGATCCAAAAGGAATTTTACAAACTGACCTTTACAAACGAGTGTTTTTAACAGAAAAATAAATCATAAAAGAAACTAAACGCGGATATTGATTATTTTTTGGGCTTAGACGAGGAGGTTAAACTCCTCGTTTTTCATTTAAACTTAAATAAGCGATAGGAATTAAAGATAAAAAATCAAGTTGAGTATTGAATTAAATATTCATTCGTCTGTATAGAAAATAGGCAGCCGATGTAAATATAACTGGTGTCATCCACATACCAATCCAAATCGGTAATGCACCATTTTCTGCCAAAGTTTTAGCCGTAGAATTTAGAATATAATACAATAACACTACTGCAATGGTAAGACCAAGACTTGCCACACCTGCCGAACGTTTAGTAATGGCACCAGCTAGTGCACCAAGCGTAACGACAACAAAAGACATGAGTGGCATTGCAAAAGCCATATGTTGTTGAATGATCACATTGCGAAAAGGAATACCTTTAGTAATCCTGGACTCAATCTCGTCTGCCAATTCGAAAAAATTCATCTCTTCTGGATTACGGATGGGTTTTGAAAAATATGCTAAATCTTCTGCAAAATCATAAGTTTTCTCTGGATATTTTATCCGAGATACAAGTTCTAAATTTTCATTGAATCTTACTTCTTCTGCATCGTATAAAACCCAACTATGTGGTGATGGAATGAATTTTGCTTTTTGAGAAGAAACAGTGTAAGTAGGATGTCCATCAGGAGTGATTTCAATATAATTGAAACCTCCTTTTACTGTGTTTTCTTTTTCATCTATCCAATATACGTAATAGAATCCTTTTTTGCCTTTGATATGTAATTGGTATACAAAATCAATCAGACGATTGGAACCTTTCGCCATAATACTATATTCTATCTGTGCTTTTTTGTTGGCTGGTATCACAACCATTTGGCCAAAAAGAGTCATGATTAACCAAATCGCAATTCCAAACAATAGAATGGGAGTGATGATGCGAATAAAGGAAACTCCGGCTACCATCATTGCCACAAGTTCTTTATTTACGCTAAATTGACCGATGACAAAACAAACGGAAAACATAAGTGCCGGTGCCACTACTTGGTCCACCATCGATGGCAAAGAATACAAAACATGCAAATACACATGCACTTGGTTTACTTTCGAAGAAACCAAATACTTCATTACATCTGTGAATTTATAAATCACGATCATGGATGTAAGCATGATGAGAGTACCTATAAAGGTTCTAAAAAAATCTAAAAATAAATAACGATCTAAAGTGCGAAAAGGAATGAACTCTTTTTTGAACCAAAGAAACGGTGTTAACAACAAATTCATAAAATTTCCAATAACAACATACTCATATCGTCGGAAATTCGTTTTGCCGAAAATGACATTGAGTCCTCATATAGAGCATTCAAAAATTCTTCACCTTTTTTGTCAGAATGAATTTTTACCGAGGATAGTAAATGTTCGTCTCCATAAATCTCTCCTGCATCGTCAAAAACTTCTAAAATTCCATCGGAATAGAGTAAAATTCGATCCCCTGGATTGGGTGTGAGTGTAAAATTTTTAAGACTGGGTTTTAAGTAGGATACAATGAGTGTTCCCATCCCTTCCATAAATTTGGGATCTGAATCTTTTTCCATACGGATGAGCGGAGGATGACCTGCAATGGAATACTGGATTTCTCTTGTGTTTGTATCCACAAATAATACGCATGCACTGATATGGTTATTTGGAACTAACGCCTGTAAGTCTTCGTGGATCGCTTTTAAACAGGCAGAGGGTTCTGTTTGGTTTCCATGAATTTTAAAAGCAAGAACTGCCATAGCAGAAACCATCGCAGAGGCAATCCCATGACCAGAAACATCTGCAAAAAAGAGTGCTAATTTTCCATCCTCTCTTTCTAAGTAACTGATCGCATCTCCTCCCACTTGCCCAAAGGATCGAAAAAAGGAATGAAGCCTTACTCCTTTTGTTTTAGGCCACTGGGTAGTTACTAAATTGGATTGGGTTTCATTTGCCATATCTAATTCGTTTAACATACGGTCTTGAAACCCTTTGAGTTGGGATTCTGAAATTCGAAGTTTTTCTACGGAACTGAGTCGAATGTTTAGTGTTAAATAGGAAACAAGGGCTGGTGTGATGATGGCAGAAAGATACAATGGCAAATCCACTTGCGGTTCTTTTGTATAAAGTCCAATGACAATTCCTGCGGAAGATACTGTTCCCAAATAGGATACAAGTGACCTTCTATCCACAAAACTAACCCCGATACAAGAAAGTACCAAAATCATTCCCACCAAATAACCAATGTAAAGTGAATTCCAATACAAAAGAATGAGAGAATGAGCACTCATGGTATAAAAGAAAAATAACATGATGGTTTGGATTTGTTTACGGACCCAATCGGAAACATAGGTGGCAAAGAAAAAACCTAAGGTTATGGAGGCGTGTAAAATACGAATCCATGTGGGATCATATAAACCTAATTCAGAAGTAGGGGCAAAAACACCAAAACCAATAAAACTAAAAAATACAACGAGGCAGATTCTTGAAATCTTCATTACCTCATCATCAAGTTTAAATCGTTCTTGGATGGATTGTTTTATCATACCAAATGGTTAGATCCAAATTTAGTTTTAAAATGTTCGGGAAGAGCAGATGGTTTTTGTAATTCAAAATCAAACCAAACAAAGGCTGCGTTCCCAGTCAAAACACATTCTTCGTTTTCATTCCACATCGAACAAATCACTGTGAATGCCCGAGAAGAAATAGAATCTACTTCTAAGGTGATTTCTAAAGTAGCTGGGAAAACAACTTGTTTGCGATAATCCATATCCAAATGGGTGAGAACTGGCCCTGCTTTAACAGGCTTTAGTGGAGAATCCCACAAACTTTCTTTGGTAAAATAATCTGCCCTCGCAGATTCAAAGTATCTGACGTAAGTAACATTGTTTACATGTCCGAAAGCATCCATCTCACCCCAAACGACTTGTTGTGTGAATTTATGTTTGTATTTGATTGGTTTTGACATTGTATGTTACCGAACTTCAAATAAGGAAAGAGACAAAACTTTTCCATCTCTATCTTTTACTTGCAAACGATACTCTCCCTTCTTTGGTTCCCAGAGGAAAGGCCCGCTAGCGGAACCAATCTTTTCATCGTTTAAATAATAAGAATACGAAACCTCGTAGGAACTGAAAGTAAAGAGGATTTTTTGACGACCCAAAGGAATATCTGGATCCAATGCAAAAATACTTCCATTCACAGGAGTAAGGATTCTTGTCGATTTTGTCTTTTCTATCGTGTTTTTTTTAGACGGGCGAAAACCTAGTTCTGAAGAATTTTCAAACTCAGGTGGAATTAATTTGGAATCTAGGGACTCATGCAAAATATCCATTGTCTCTCGCCAGACTGGGGCTGCACCCGTTATCCCTGAAACATCTAACATAGGAGCGCCGGTTGGATTTCCCACCCATACACCAACTGTATAAAATTCTGAATAACCGATACACCAATTGTCTCTCATGTCTTGGCTTGTTCCAGTTTTGACTGATGTATAATAGGAAGTAGATAAATAATTATCCCAACCGAAACCAAGAGAACGAGCCTCACGGTCCGAAAGAATTTCCGATACCATATAACTTACCGTAGGTGAGAAAACCTTTCGAGTAATAAGATTCTTTTTCGATGGTTGAAAAATAAATTCAGAATAAACACCTGCATTAGCAAGGGTTCGGTAGGCATTCGTTAATTCGAGTAAAGTAATATCAGCAGTTCCCAATGCTAAGGAAGGACCATAAAACTCAGGATACCTAAGGCCCGTGATACCCAATCTTTCTAAAACCGACACAAATTCATTAATATCTAAAAAAGATAAAGCACGAATGGCAGGAATGTTGAGCGAGGAGGCTAAACTTTCTCTTACCGTCACACTTCCTTTATAGGATTTATCATAGTTTAACGGACGATAGATTCCTTGATAAACCGGAATCCCGACTGGGGAATCGGAAAGAATCGAGTCCGGAGTGAGTTTGTTTTCTTGGAAGTTTTGGGCATACACAAATGGTTTTAATGTAGAACCCACTTGCCTCTTACTTCGAATGAGGTCTAGTTTACCAACGGAACTTTCTTCGCCAATATTGGGCACATAAACAAGAACTTGTCCTGTTCGGTTGTCGAGGACGATGGCAGCCCCATCATTCACATTTTTATCTGCAAGGGTCTTTACATTTCTTTTGAGGATCTCTTCCACTTTTCGTTGGAAGTTTAAAGATAAAGAAGAGGTCACTTTTAAGTTCCCATTCAAATTTCTATCTTCTTTCGAAAAATCCAAAAGAGCTTTTGTGAATAAAGGAACAAAGGAAGGATACTGTGGGTAGTCCAAATTACGAAATAAGGACTCTCTCACCAAACGAGAAATGGCGGAGCAGTCATCTACCCCATCTCTTTCCATTTTTAATAAACAAACGCGTTTCGCCACTTTTTCAATCGCACTTTGCGGCGAACGAATGAGGGCCGCAAGCACATATGATTCGTTAGGTGTCAATGCTTCAGGCGATTTTCGGAATAGTCCTTTACTTGCAGAACTGATTCCTTTCAATTCCCCTCGAAAGTAGATCAAATTGATATACGCAGTAAATATTTCTTCTTTCGTCCAATTTTCTTCTAGTTCCACTGCCCGTTGGATTTGTTTGAATTTTTGAAAGATAGACCTACGTTTGGATTCCTTAGGATGTAATTCCGGATCCAAAAGAGAAACCAGTTGCATCGTAATGGTTGATCCACCTCGGAGAGTGGACCCAGTGAAATTTCCGAAAAAGGAAGAAACAAGTGCATTCGAATCCACTCCCCCATGGACAAAAAACCTTTTGTCTTCCGCATGAATTACTGATTCAATTACAAATTTAGGTAGGTTGTTAAAATCAGTCCACTCTTCAGATCGGTAAACATTTTGGATACGATACCTTTGGACAAGTTCTCCTTCCCGATCAAACACCTGTATGTCGGAAGGTTGGTAAGCTGATTTTACTTCTTCATAAGTGGGTAAAGACCAAATGGGTGTGGCAACGGAAAATATAAAGACAGAAATTATAGAAACTAAATATGGATTGGTTCCAAAATTAAAACCGTTTTTTTTACCGATCACTTGTCTCGGCATTTTCATAACCTGTTTCGATGATGGAATGGCTTCCATACTCTCTCACCTTGTGAGGAACAGAAGCCCAAATTTTATCAATGGCTTGCCGTTCTGGAATTTGGCATAAAATTAAAAATGGTTTATTTGTAGTTATACAAAAGTTATATAATTGTTCCAACATCTCTTTCATTCTAGTAGGAGTTTCCGACCAATACGTGTAAGGTGGATCTAAATAAAAGATATAAGCCTCTTCCTCACCTAATTCCCACTTTAATGTATGTTTGGTTGCATCCTTTCGAAACAATTGGACATTAGTAAGACCTCGAAATAAAGTGTGAAGTTGTCTAAACCTTGTTTGGTCTAATTCGTATGTAAGGAGTCTTTTCACGGAAAGACTATAGGCTTCCGCAGAGATTTGCCCACTCCCCGAAAAGTAATCACAAAACAAAACAGATTCAAAACTAAGACCCCATGAAAGGAGACGAGAGTCCATAAGTGAGAAGATGGCTTTTTTCATCAGGCTATTGGTAAAATTTAAATGTCCTGATACGTCTGGTGGTGATGGAATTTCTTTTCCCTTCCACTTTCCTTGTGATACGCGTAATCCTTTCATCTATTTACCTGAAGATTTAATTTCTTCTAACTGAGATAACACGTGTTTGGAGGGAGAATTGGATTCTATTTCTAAAAAAACTTTCTTTGCCTCGGACTCGTTTTTTAAATCCATAAGCCCAAGTCCATACAAAAGGAGGGCATCGTTGTATTTGGGACTTTGTTTCCCAAACTTTTGGAATTCTTTTCCCCATTCAATGAGTAAATCCGATTCTCCAAAAACAAGGGCTCGCTCCATAAATAGATAAATGGCACTCCAATAGTGAACCGATGACTTAAAGTTAGGCGGAGATTCCCGAATTACCTTAGTTTTTAGTTGGGACCAATTTTCCTCAGTAGAAACATAAAGAAAAAAAATCCTTGGATCTTTTTCTCCCGAAGGCCCATTCAAATACTGAAGGGATCCTTTGGATACAGTCGCGTAATTTCCTTTTTTGAATTCTGTGTAAAGGGTCGAAAAACCGGAGGTCTCGCCCCAAAGGAGCGATGGTAGAATCAAAAAACCAAAAATATACTGAAAATAAGTCAAATTACAGTTCGGTGATATTCGCAGATCCGCACATAGGGCAGATCAGTTCCCAAGAATCGAGGTATTCGTCCTCCCCTTCGGCTTCCCAACGGTGGTCACAATCCTCACAAGCATACGTTACGACGTCTTCGTTGAGGCTATCCGCATCGAATTCGTCATCTTCTAAAAAGTCATCTTCCATACCCTTCTCACTAAATCACAAAGAAAAAGCCGTGTCAAGTGGGGAGGGCAAAAAAAAATGGGAACCAACGATGGCGATTTACTCCCGGTACGAACCGCACAGAAAGAAGAAATCAAAGACACCGCTAATTTTATTGGTTTTAGCGCTTGGTCTGTCCGTGTTAGGGTTTACCTATAGAAAAGAAATTTATTTTCTTTTTGCAAAAGACCAAAGTGTCAGGGCAGAAAAAACCAAAGAAAAAACAATCGAACTCTGGAAAACTGGAAATCTGAAAGAAAAAGATATAGAAGACTTCCAATCGATTGCCACTACCTATTCCGAAAAAGATCCAACGGATCCTGTTGCCTTTCATTTGATTGCGCGAAGTTTATTTTGGAATTTATATCGGCTTGGAATTTATTTCGATCACGACAGTTTGATTTTGCATTTAGGATCCGAATTCCAAGATTTCATTGGAACCTCTGTGCTTGCAGATTCTACTTTAGATTCTGTTTTTTGGAATGCAAGGACCGCGGAATCATTTTCTTCTTCTCCATTTTCGGATTGGGAAAACAATAAAGTCTTATTATTTCTTGGAGAAACACATCGTCAGGTAAAAAGACCCCAAGTTCTTATCACCGAATACGGAAATTTGGATCGTTCTAAACTTTCTCCAGAGTTTCAAACAGTTTATATATGGTTATTAACCTTCAATACCATGTTAGCTGGGGATGCAGCAGGACTCGATAAACTCATCACAATCACCAAAGATCCAAGTTATAAAGTTGGGATTCAATTTACACCTAGGGAAGAGAATTTTTTACGAGGCCTTGGCAAGTATTATAAAAAAGATTACGTAGGAGCTTTGTCATTACTTAGACAAGCGAAGTCAAACAATCCGGATAGGATTACCGAAACTTCAATTATCACCGAAGCTACAATCTTTCACTTACAAAATCTTTCACAAAAGGGAATTGATCTACTAGAAGAATTTTACCTTTCTTCTGGTAAAAAAAATCCAGAGATTCCGCTTCTCATAGCTAAGATGATTGTGGAGAAACCGGGAGCAAAAACGAAACTAGACCTAACTCCGGAAAAAAAAGAATGAAGGCTTTTGTTTCTCTACTCACTCTTTGTTTATTACATTGTGGATTGTTTTATAAAGGTGTTCCTAAGGCTGGTGAGTTTTGTTATGTGCTTACCAAACCTCCTGAATGTTTGTATGTAGATTTTGATTCCAAAAAATTAATTTGGAATGATGTAGAATATATTTTGGAAGAAAAACTTAGAATGGATTACTTTTTTAAATCCAATGGAGAATTGTATGAACTCACTGTATCTACAGTGAATCGCGTGGAATTAAAAAATCTTTCCACAGCAAACTTTAACAAGTTTTACATGAGAAAAAAAGAAAAGTTCACTGAGATTCCTACTTCGAGTACAAAACATGAGTAAGTCTATCGAAGAAATTCAAAAAGAAATCATCGCAGAATTTTCTGATCTAACCGATTGGGAAGAGAAGTTCCAATATTTAATTGAGTTAGGTGAAGAACTTCCCACTTATCCAGATGAAAAACGAACAGAAGAATATTTAGTGCCCGGTTGCCAATCAAAAGTTTGGGTAGCACCGAAACTGGAAGCTGGTAGATTAGAGTTTGATGCGGACAGTGACACGGCTCTCACCAAAGGTCTTATAGCAATTCTAATTCGCGTGTTTTCAGGACAATCTCCGAAAGATATAGCGGATGCCTCACTAAGTTTTATTGAAGAAGTGGGTCTTGCAAAATTTCTTTCGATCTCAAGAAGAAACGGCCTCTACTCTATGGTACAAAAACTAAAGGGATACGCAGAAAAAGCATAACCCCTTTCTTTTTTCCTTTGCAAACGAATAAGACTCGCATAGAATTCTGAAACGAATCTGAACCAGGAATTCTATGAAACAAAGATTTATCTTTATCCTACTTTTACTCGTTTTTGTCCAATGCGGCAAAGACCTTTCTCCTTTCGGTGGCGAACCAGAAGTAAACACACTGAAACCCCGATTAAAACCCGAATGGCCAAGTCCTAATTGGAAAGTAGTATCTCCTGAATCTGTAGGGGTATCTTCCAGCAAACTTGGATTAGTTGAAGAATATGCCTTCACAAGAACGGGAGATGAAACAGATAGAAAAGGGAGAAGGACAGACGCCCTAGTTATTTTAAGAAATGGGAAACTTATTTATGAAAAGTATGCCAGAAACTTTTCTGAAGACAAAGTCCATTTAACTTGGTCAGTCTCCAAAAGTATTTTACAAACCATGTATGGAATTGCGGTCAAACAAGGACTTGTTAAATTAGATGATCCTGGTTATTATCATTACGAACCACTAAGTCGTGATGAAGCCCATAAAAAAATTACAATCAGACACCTTCTTAATATGTCCTCTGGTCTTGCTGCGGAAGAGGGATACGAAAGTGGTCCTTTAAAATCTTCTGTAATCGCCATGTTGTATACAAGAGGCCGTAAAGATATGGGAGCTTTTTGTGCAAACCTACCTCTTCGTGCAGAACCTGGCACTCAAGTGTATTATTCCAGTTGTGATACCAATATTCTCTCCGCCATTTTGAAAAAAGTTTATGGCGCTGAAGAATATGACAAACTTCCCTTCGAAAAGATTTTTAAACCTCTAGGAATCACTAATGTCACTTTTGAGAGAGATGGATCTGGGACTTATGTAGGATCTTCTTACTTATATATGACTGCGCAGGACTTGGCAAAAATTGGATATTTGTATTTAAACGATGGAGTATGGAACGGCGAACGTCTGTTACCCGAAGGTTGGATTCAGTTCACTAGAACC
Organism: Leptospira terpstrae serovar Hualin str. LT 11-33 = ATCC 700639; assembly: GCF_000332495.1. NCBI lineage: Bacteria > Pseudomonadati > Spirochaetota > Leptospiria > Leptospirales > Leptospiraceae > Leptospira > Leptospira terpstrae. The sequence continues at coordinate 193,049 of NZ_AOGW02000002.1, forward strand.
CCTGCCCCAGGATACAAATCCACCCCCTACTCAGAAGATTTATCACAAGACAATTATACTGCCCACTGGTATGCCAACACGGGTGTTCCTGAGCGAGGAATCCACGAACCGTGGCCTGATGCTCCCAAAGATACCTTTGCCGGTCTTGGACACTGGGGACAAATGTTGTACGTGATTCCAAGTCTTGATTTAATCATTGTTCGGTTTGGAGATGATCGCGAAAAGGCATTCATCAAAAATGATTTTTTAAAATTAGTGAAAGAGTCGGTAATTCGGTAACCTTATGAAAAGAAAAATATCTGTTCTGCTTTCTTTGTTATTTTTATTTATTTTGTTTTGGGCTCAGTGGAACTGGAAACACCTTTCTAGTTTTCCCTCCATTATCTCCAGTTTTTATTCCAAAGAGTATTGTAGTTGTTACTTTGTTATGGAACTTTCAGAAAACCAGTGCCATGACTTTGCTCGCCAGTGGGTTCCCATAAGTGAATTCAAACTCGATAAAGAAAACAAGGCGGTTACAGTAAAGGGACTTGGAAGAACGAATACAGCTAAGTATCTTTCGAAAGAATATGGTTGTTCTTTAGTGACTGATTAACAACTAACGGTAGTAACGGATTCCAGGAAAGATGAAGTTGATTCCAAAGATAAGACCTTTGGACTTAACTTCTTCAGGTACGGGGCCAAAGTTTTGACCCCGAATGGAATCCATACACGCTTGGTCTACAACGATTTGTCCTTGAGAGGATACCAAACGAACATCCAAAACTTGACCTTGTTCGCTTAACATAAATAAAACTTTGGTTTCGCCTTCTTTGATTCCTTCTCTTGCCACAACACCGGCCATATCTCTATAAGCATAGTTTCCGCCACCAGGAGGAGCAAAAGATTCCTCAATTCGTTTTAACATATTTTTAAAATAATAATAACCTGCCAACTGTTTGGTGGGAATAGTGAGAGCCTTTGCTCCGTCCCATCGAAACAAAAAATCCTGTTGGAATCTGTAGTTAAAGGGAATTTTTGTCATCTGCCCGGCACTTGCCGATTGGTTTGGACTTTCTTCTGAATTCGAATTACTTTTAGGATCTGCTTTAAAAATACCTACTTCAAAAATTTCTTCTTCTTTGGATTGTTCCGATTTGGGTTGGGCTTTACTCGGAGTGGAAGCAGAACTTCCCATGATAAATTCCCGAAACTGGGTGAGAGTGTGAAATCCTTGTTTTTCTGTGAGCCCACCACCGCCAGACGAATCTTTGTTAGAGAGTGCTTTGTATTCGTCTTTTTTGTCTGGATTGATGAACTGTTGTTCTACGAGAACTTCGTAGATTTTTTCTTGTTCTTTTGGCCCTAACATTTCAGATGCCTGTTCGTCTGCCAACATCTTCCAAAGCATATTTCTTGTGATGAGGTGAGCAAGAACGAAGGAAGCTATGAGAATGACAAAGGTGAAGGCGAAGAAAAGTCTACGTTCCCCTTCTTCCTTTTCAGGCAATCGGAAATCAAAAGAGAGTTGGGCCATTTTCGCGATTTTCCCCGGTATTTCCAGTATACACAAGTCCCAAATGTTCGTAAGCCTTTTTCGTAGCCACTCTCCCTTGCGGAGTGCGATCCACAAGCCCAACGCGGACTAAAAAAGGTTCATACGTGTCTTCAATGGTACGTTCCTCTTCCCCGAGGACAACAGCAATGGGTTTGATTCCCACGGGTCCACCGCCGTAACGTTGGATCAGGATATCCAAAATTTGTCGATCCACAGCATCAAGGCCCAGATGGTCCACACCCATTCGGTCAAAGGCAAAACGACAAGTTTCTAAACTAACAGAAGTTTCATTCCTTACTTCGGCAAAGTCACGAACCCGTTTTAAGAGGTGGTTGGCAATCCTTGGAGTTTTGCGACTTCGTTTTCCAATTTCGAAAGCAACACCTTCCCCAAGCGAAACACCGAGTAATTTTGCCGAACGATCTACTATGATTTGCATTTCCCCATCTGTATAAAAATCCAATTTGAGATGGATTCCAAAACGTGACTTTAAAGGTTCACTGACGAGTCCCGACCGAGTGGTAGCACCTACGAGTGTAAAGGGCTGGAGTTGGATCTGGAGAGCATTGGCGGTGACTCCTTCGCCGACCACAAGGTCCACAAAGAAGTTCTCCATCGCGGGATACAAAAGTTCTTCCTGTTTTTTGATAAAGCCGTGGATTTCGTCAATGAAGAGTACTTCGTTGGATTTCAGAAGAGTGAGAAAACGAACCAAGTCTGCCCCTTTGGATATGGCTGGGGCGGAAGTAGGAGTGAAGGCAACTGCCAATTCATTGGCAATGATATTGGCTAGTGTGGTTTTTCCAAGGCCTGGAGGGCCGGAAATCAGAACATGGTCAAGGGGGCTCTTTCGTTTTCGAGCCGCCTCTACATATACGGAGAGATTGGCCAAAACCTCTTTTTGTCCTATAAATTCGGATAATTTGGTTGGCCGAAGGCTTGGTTCATCTTCGGCCGGTTGGATCCAATCTTCTCTTAAACTCACCTCAATTGGGTTTCTGCTCCGGAGTGATGGAAGTCAAGATTTCATTTTTATTTCGAATGATTTTTATCTCGATTCGTTTTCCGATTTTAGACGATCTCACAAAACCAATGAGTTCTTCTGGTGTTTGGATTTCTTTTCCGCCCATTTCCACAATCACATCAAACAATTTCAAACCCGCTTTATCGGCAGGAGAGCCTTTCATGATCTGGCGGACAATGGCACCTTTATTGTCTTTTAATTTCAGCTGTTCGATGTCTTCTTCATTGATGGCATCGAGTCCCACACCAATCCAAGGTCGGATGACTTTCCCGTTTGTTTTGATTTCTTCGGCAACGCGGCGAGCTTCGTTGATAGGAATGGTGAATCCAATACCCACTGAACCACCAGATTGAGAAGCGATCATACGGTTGATCCCAATTACTTCTCCGCGGATATTCAGAAGTGGACCCCCACTATTTCCTTGGTTGATGGCTGCATCCGTTTGGATGTAAGATAAACCAGAAGAATCAATTCCACCACGTTGTACGGCAGAAACAACACCCACTGTAAACGAATGTTCGAATCCAAGAGGAGCACCAATGGCAATTGCCCAGTTCCCAACTTTTACCTTATTGGAATCTGCAAGAACTATCGGACGAAGTGTTCCCTTAGGAGCATCTATCTTGAGTAAGGCGATATCCATGGTTTCATCGGAACCAATCACTTTGGCTTCAAAAGTTTTTTGGTTTTTGAACTTTACAGTGAGTTTGTCCATGTCTTTGATCACATGGTGGTTCGTCATAATGTAACCATCTTCATTCAATACAATTCCTGAACCAAGTCCGGTTTGTTTCTGTTTCATCACGCGACCTGAACCACCACCTGGACGTCCAAAAAAATGATCAAAATACGGATCTCCAGAAAATGGATGTTGTTGGACATTGACTGTTCGTTCCGTAGCTATCGAAACCACACTCGGGGACACTTTATCAAATACTTCTTGGAAGGCGTCTTCCAGAGCCACAGCTTGTGTTTGGGCCGGGGACAATTTATCACTGCCATCTGCTTTGAGTTGCAGAGGATTTTCGGAAGAATTTCCGCAAGTAAGGATGGGCGACAAAAATGTTCCCAAAAGTAAAAAACTAAAAGCAATCGCAAGGTAACGTAAAGGATTCGTTTTTTTATCAATCATAGACAATTAACTATCTCTCCTATAATATGAGACCCCGAAAGTTCCAGGAAAGTTCTCATTTCTTGGGATCGTTTTTTTACAAAAAAACTTGAACATTTTGTACAAAGTCAAACTAGTCTTTTTATGGCAAAACGAGTTTTCATTCCACTCTGCACCGGCTTCGAAGAAATGGAAGCCATCATTTTAATCGATGTATTGCGAAGAGGTAACGTCGAAGTGGTATCTGGAGGAAAAACCAAAGAGCCCATCCTTGCTTCCAGAAAGACCCTCCACCTTGCTGACAAAGTTTTTTCAGAAATCAATCCGGCTGAGTTTGATGCAATTTTACTTCCTGGTGGTCTCGAAGGAACCAAACATCTTATGGCCGATCCAGAAATTAGTAAGATTCTAAATTCCTTTCAATCCGAGAAAAAACTGATCGGTGCCATTTGTGCCGCTCCCAGTGCCTTACGTAATTTAGATATCATTTCAGGGAATGATCCTTATACGGCATTTCCTTCTTCCGAAGATTTGACTATAGGAAAAGGAGGAAAGTATACTGGCAAAAGGATTGAGTCGCATAACCATGTCCATACGAGTGTGGGTCCTGGTTCTGCATTTGAATTTGCTTTGTATCTATTGGAAATTTTGGAAGGTAAGAAAATTATGGAAAAAGTAAAGGCTGGTTTACAACTTCCTTAATGGGAAGTCACTCGGCAGATCCCCTTTCTTTGACTAATGAGAGGACTGCTTTTTCTTCGGTATCAAAGACTTCCAAATGACTTTCCATTCCGGTGAGTTTGAAAACTTTTGCCACCGATCCATGAACACTACAAACCTTTAAATTTCCATGGTATTTTTTTAGTTTGTACATGGCCGTCACGAGTGTCCCGATGCCAGAACTATCCATAAAGGGAACTTTTTCGAGATTCACAACAATCTCGTATTGGTGTTTACGCATTTTATCATCCAGAATGTCTTTCAATTCTTTTGCATTGTACAAATCAACCTCGCCTTCAATGGATATGATGGCAACTTGATTGGATGACTTCTCGTGGATGATCATTTGTAGTTAGTTTTCACCTCAAAAGGAAATGAAAAGTCAAAAATTACATTCGAAAGACACCAAATGGTTTTCTTTCTTCCTTCCTCTGACTTAAGATAGACAAAGCTCTACCTAAAACTTTTCTAGTGTCTGCTGGATCAATGATCCCATCATCCCAAAGCCGGGCCGAACTATACACGGCGGAAGATTTTTTTTCATAATCTTCTAAAATAGGTTTTTTAAAGATAGTCTCTTCTTCAGGAGAAACTGTTTCACCGGCTGCTTCTTTTTGGTCTTTTTTGACAGTCCAAAGAACATTAGCAGCTTGTTCACCACCCATCACAGAAATCCGTGCATTGGGCCACATCCATAAAAATTCAGGAGCAAAAGCGCGACCACACATTCCATAATTTCCCGCACCATAAGAACCACCAGTAACAATAGTTAGTTTCGGAACAGTGGTCGTGGAAACGGCATTCACCATCTTGGCTCCATCACGGGCAATCCCATTGTTTTCATATTTTTTCCCCACCATAAACCCTGTGATGTTTTGGAGAAATAACAATGGAATCCTTCTTTGGTCACAAAGTTCGATAAAATGAGAAGCTTTGAGTGCAGACTCGGAAAACAAAACTCCGTGGTTAGCAATGATTCCTACAGGATACCCATACACTTCTGCAAATCCAGTGACAATGGTTGTAGCATAGAGTCTTTTGAATTCATGAAACCTGGATCCGTCTACGATCCTTGCGATGATCTCTCTTGGATCATAAGACTTCCGAGAATCTCTTTCGATGATTCCATAAATTTCTTCAATGGGATACAAAGGATCTTCTGTTTCTTTGGGAACCGATTTTGTTTTAGAATTTATATTTTTAATAATAGAACGAGTGATTTCCAAAGCATGATAATCATCTTCTGCATAATGGTCAGTCACACCAGAAACGCGGCAGTGAACATCAGCACCACCTAACTCTTCACCGGTGACAATTTCACCCGTAGCCGCTTTTACAAGTGGAGGCCCACCAAGAAAGATAGTTCCGTTTCCTTTGACTATGATTGATTCGTCGGACATAGCTGGAATGTAAGCACCACCTGCCGTGCATGACCCCATAACTACTGCTATTTGAGAAATTCCTTTAGCACTCATCCGTGCCTGGTTGAAAAAAATCCGACCAAAGTGGTCTTTATCAGGAAACACTTCATCCTGCATGGGTAAAAAAGCTCCACCAGAATCCACCAAATAAATACAAGGGAGCGAGTTGTTTTCGGCAATCTCTTGCGCGCGAACATGTTTTTTTACTGTGAGTGGATAGTAAGTTCCGCCTTTGACCGTTGCATCATTGGCAACGATCATACAATCTACCCCTTCTACTTTTCCAATACCCGTGATGATTCCCGCAGAAGGAACTGGATCGGGATAGACACCTTCTCCGGCCAAACCACAAATCTCCATAAATTCAGTTCCCGCATCGATGAGTTCGACAATACGTTCCCTTGCCGTAAGTTTTCCTCGAGATTTATGTTTTTCGAGAGCTTTTTTACCTCCACCTAACTTCACTTGTTCGATGGTTTTACGAATGGGAACTATGGTTTCTAAATATGCTGTTCGATTGGCAACAAATTCGGATGTTTGTGGGTTTGCCTTAGAGATGATTCTTTCCATATTAATCCTTATTCTGTTTATTGAAATGAAAGGTTTTTGTTTTTTTATGTGAGAAGGAATCTACGAAGTAGTGAAGTTTTTCATAAACCACTTCCGGACATTCTTCCATAGGAAGGTGTTTGGAAGGAAGGAACACAAGACTACTGGTTCTTAAAGTTTCTTTCATATATTCTGTTTGATTTGGGGAAATTCGAAAATCCTCGTCTCCCAAATAAATTTGACGAAGTCCAACAAAGTTTTTGGCACCTTCTTCGATTTCACGAAGAGCATGTGTAGATCTGTCGACATTACGAACAAATTCCAATGTGTTTTTTCGCGCCTTTCCTTCGAATAACAAATGATACATGGTCTTTTCCCATTCATAAGTTAAGTGGTGTGTTTTTTTAACTAAAAACAATTTATAAAACAAACGAAGGAGTGGTGGACGAAAGAAAAAGGAAAACACTTCTCCAATCAGAGGTAACCGTAAAAAATGTAATGGGAAATAAAAATGAAATTTTGGCAAATTCATAAATCCACCTAAAATGGATAAGGATTTGTATTGAATCGCATGTTCTTTAAAAGTAAAACAAAGAATAGGGAGTGCATAATCAAATGCAACTACATGGACTTTTTTGTCCCCCACAACCTTTTCCAAAAAAGGAGATAAATAATGCGCTTGGAGTCTGTGGGAAAGTGGACCGTCAGGCCTTGTGCTAAATCCAGTTCCTAAAAAATCGAGAGCAATCACCCGGTAGTGTGTAGATAACAAATTCACCAATTTACGATAGTTATATGATGTTGTCAAAAAACCAGGAAGAAGAAGAATGATCTCTTCTCCTTTTCCTTCATCCAGATAGAAAAAACTCAAATTGTCAATTTCTACTGTTTTACCAGAATTGATATGTTCTAACAAACTGGGTGTCATGTTTACTCCGCAAAACTTCCGTATAATTTTCTTAAATACTCTTCTTCAAACTCAAAAAGATTCATTCCACGGCGAGCCATGATTTTTTTTGTATCAAACAGAAACTCTTCCAATCGGTACCGACCCCCTGGTTTGATCCAAGTGAAAGCAGGTACATAACCTTGGATTCTGGATTCAACAATGTTACTAGCAATGTCAAAGACAGTTCCTGTATTGGACATCACACCAATCGCAAGTTTTGTAAAGGGACCGAAAAGAGATCCAAATTTGATGGTTCCCGTATTGATTGTATTATCACCTATCTTAAGTTTCACGATCCCATAATTGTTTTTTAAATCACTAGTGGTAGATAAAGCACCTAAGTTAACCCAAGACGATACAAAACTATGGCCCAAAAAACCTTCGTGGTGTTTGTTGGTAAAATCCAAAATAATTGAATTTTCTACTTCCCCACCAATCCGGCACTGGTTACCGATAAGGCAACCGCCTGTGATCCGAGCATTGTCAATTTGAGTGTTTTTCCCGACAAAAAGAGGACCTTCTAAAAAACTAAAGGATGAAATTTTGGCTCCATCTTCAATGAGAATGGGACCATCCGTTGTATCGAATACTACACCTGGATATACAGTGGCCTGAGGATGGATGTAGAGATGTTTTTCCTTTCCTACGATATGAAATCCAGATTGTTTTGCTTTGTACTTTTGGCGAAACCTTTTCCAATCTTTTTCTAAAGTGAGTATTTCTTCAATGATAGAAGTCACAGTTCCTAAAAGTTCCCAAGGTAAATATGAATCGGAACTGTATATAGAGTCATAGGTTTCTAAGTTAGCAGGGAGTATATGAGGGTATCTGTGAAAGATTAATTTTTCAAAGGATCGGTTTGGGCCTTTATAAAAAAACTTTGCCCCTGGGTATTTACGTTCTATTTTTTCAAGTAAGTTGACACCACCCAAATTCCATTCGAAAAAAGAATGAAATCTGGATAACGGTTCAAGAGACGGATTTCTTTGGGAATCGTCAAATAAGATGTTCACTGTTTACTCCACAGTTACAGATTTCGCTAAATTCCTTGGTTGATCCACATTACATCCCCTAAGGATTGCTATATGATAGGATAAAAGTTGTAATGGAATGACAGCAAGTAATGGAACGAGTGCATCAGCAGTTTTAGGAATTTCAAATGTAAAATCTGCCATAGACTTTATATCGGTATCGCCTTCTGTCACAATAGCTATGACCTTTCCTTTCCTGGCCTTTACTTCCTGGATATTGGAAATGACTTTTTCATAAGAACCATCTTTTGTTGCAATAAACACAACAGGCATATCTTCATCAATCAAAGCAATTGGGCCATGTTTCATTTCTGCTGCAGGATATCCTTCCGCATGGATGTAAGAAATTTCTTTTAGTTTCAAAGCGCCTTCTAGAGCCACAGGAAAATTAAATCCACGTCCCAAATAAAGGAAGTTAGACGCACGATAAAAACCTTCAGCAATAGTTCGGATGTCATCATCTTTCGTTAAAATCTTTGCTACTTTATCAGGAATCGAATCCAATTCCAAAAGTAATGTTTGGTAATCGGATAAAGAGATAGAACCTTTTTTTAAACCCAAATACAAAGCCATCATCGTAAGAATCGTTACCTGGGATGTGAATGCTTTGGTAGATGCCACTCCAATTTCAGGACCTGCATGGAGGTAAGCACCAGCATGAGAAGCACGCGCAATTGACGAACCCACAACGTTACAGACTCCAAAAATCAAAGCTCCTTTTGACTTTGCGAGTTCAATCGCAGCCAATGTATCAGCGGTTTCTCCTGATTGGGACACAGCAATGATTACATCTCTTTCTGTCACGATAGGATTGCGATAACGAAACTCAGAAGCATATTCTACTTCCGTAGGAATCCTTGCCAAGTCTTCAAACAAATATTCACCAATGAGGCCTGCATGCCAAGAAGTACCACAACCAACTAGGATCAAACGATCTGCATTTAAAAATCGATTTAAGTATTGGTCAATCCCACTTAAGAAAAGATGATGTTCTCTTGAAACCAATCGTCCACGCATGGCATCACGCACAGACTTCGGTTGTTCAAAAATTTCTTTTAACATAAAGTGTGGATATCCGCCCTTTTCAATGTCTTCCAAATCCAGTTCTAATTTTTGGATGAATGGAGTTTTAGTAACGTTTTCCAAGTTTTTTACCACAAGACTACCATCTTTGATGATAGCCATCTCTTGGTCATTGAGGTAAGTTACATTGTTCGTATATTCAATGATAGGTGTTGCATCCGATGCCACAAAGTATTCATCTTCTCCAATTCCGATAACAAGGGGAGAACCTTTCCTTGCCGCAATCATTGTTCTTTCGTTTTCTTTCGAAAGGATTACAATGGCATAGGCGCCAACTACTTCATTCAATGCAAGACGCACTGCTTCTTCAATAGAACAATTGTTTTGTTTTTTAATTTCTTCGATAAGATGAATGAGAACTTCAGAATCAGTATCCGATTTGAAGATATGACCATTTCCCTCTAATTCTTTTTTGATGGATCCATAGTTTTCAATAATTCCATTATGAATGATTGCTAATTTTCCATCAGAACTTGTATGGGGATGGGCATTGCGGTCATTGGGTTCGCCGTGAGTGGCCCAACGTGTGTGGCCAATTCCAAGAGTAGCAAGTAATTTCCGATCACCGATTTCTTTTTCTAAATCGGCAACTTTCCCTTTCTTTTTGACAATCTCAAGCCCGCCATTTAACAAAGCAACGCCGGCACTATCATAACCACGATATTCTAGTCTTTTCAGACCTTTGATGATGAGAGGGAGTGCCTCTCTTTTTCCTAAATAACCTACGATTCCACACATTGTTTTACCCTCTTTAAGGTAGCATCCAAATCTGATTTGGATTTAGTTTCAGTAATGACACGAAAGATTGGTTCTGTATTGGAAGGACGAATATGAATCCAAGAATCGGATACATACATCCAAAGTCCGTCTTTCTCTGAAATCACCTTCGGAGAAAATGTAGACTGAAATTTTTCATAAAGACTTTCTAAAGACATTCCCTTTGCTAATGGAAAGGATTGTTTTTCCATATAAAGTTCGGGAAGTTCCGCTAAAAGGGCATCGATTGATTTTCCGGTTTCTGCCATTAAATTTAGGATATGAGCAATACCGGACAAAGTGTCCCGACCAAAGGAAGGAATGTTAGGATCAATTACACCACCGTTTCCTTCTCCACCAAACACTGCTTTGGTTTTAAGCATTTCTTCAACAACGTTTGCTTCACCCACTTTACTGCGGATTACTTCCGCCCCAAATCTTGAACTCACGTCTTCATTTAAAAAAGAAGTAGATAAGTTCACAACAACTTTGGCTTTTTTCTTAGCTGAAGAAAGAACATTCATCAGTGCCAATGGCAAAGTGTATTCTTCAGAAACTGCTCCCCGTTTGGGAGAAAACAAAACAAGTCTATCTGCATCCGGATCTAAAGCAAAACCAATATCTGCTTTGGATTTTCTAAAATAAGGTTCTACTGATTTTAGGGCAGCTGCTGTTGGCTCTGGCGGTCTTGGGAAAGTTCCGTCAGGATTGCAGTTATGTGCCACAACCTTACAACCTAACATTTGTAAAAATCTAGGAACCACGTAAGAGCCGGCACCGCCAACTGCATCCACAAAGACTGTGAATTTTTTCTTTTTGATTTTTGTTACATTCACTCGTTTCAGAACAGAAGACAAATGAAGATCAATATAATCCTCACCGGAATCAATGTATCCTTTGGGTGAAATTTGTTCTTTGGCGTAAGAGCTGTTTTGAATGATAGAAAGAAGTTTTTTGTTTTCCTCAGCAGAAAAGAAAAATCCTTTTTTAGAAATAAATTTAAATGCGTTCCAATCCATTGGATTATGAGAAGCAGAGATCATAATTCCGCCATTGGCTTTGGAAAGATTCACAACCGCTTTAGTGGTTGGTGTAGGAACAAGTCCTAAAGTTAAAACAGAATTTCCAGAAGCTAACAATGCTGAGGTGAGAAGGGATTCTAAATAAGGTCCACTCGGTCTTGAGTCTCGGCCGATCACGACCGTTCCTCCATTCATCATGGAAGCAAATGATTTAGAGAATGCTAAAGCTTCCTCTAACCCAAAGCCTTGTCCAATTTTACCCCGAACGCCGGAGATGGAAATCATCAGGGAGGACAGATCATACTCTTTCGTAAATCGCATACAATACTATCAAAGCTCGTGGATTCCCACTGCAAGTCTATCTTTTTGCTTTTTGGAATGTGTCAGTGAAATAGAATAAAAGTGAAGATAAAAGAAAAACGGTTTGGGCGATGACAGGATTGAACTGCCGACCCGCTGCTTGTAAGGCAGCTGCTCTCCCAGCTGAGCTAATCGCCCGTTGTAATGACCAGTGAACCGGAGTAGAGATTTTTGTAAATAAGATTTAGAAATAAAAAAGGGCACCATTGGTGGCCTCATTCCTACTAGCTAAAAGCGAATGTTAGGCGGCTTTTGTCTCGATGGAGTTGATGCGAAGTGCCATACGTGATTTTTTACGATCTGCATTTTTCTTATGAATCAATTTTGTTTTTGCTGCTCTGTCCAACTTGGATGCAAGTTTAGAGAACACAGTAAGTGCTTCTGTTTTGTCTCCAGCTTTAATTGCCTTAATGAGAATGCGAGCATAAGTGCGCAACTCAGTGCGGTCCTCACCATTTCGCTCTTTTCTACGAGCGGTTCTACGAATGTCTTTTTTAGATGATTTTAAATTAGCCAAGGAATGTCCCCTACGAGGAATTTTTACTTATCTTTTGAGTACCACTCTGCCGGTCAAGGCGAAAGAGAAAAAAATAGGAGCCAAAGCAAAGGTCCAAAACCTCTCTTTTGAGGAGACCACCATGTTCCCCATACTCATTTGGATCGATTCTGAACTCTACGAAATCCTGAAACAGAGACATTTGGATCTAGGCCTTGTCACAAAAATGGCTATATTATCCCTAAAAGTAGAAGGAATGGAACCGGGAACCTTTGAGAAACGAGAATCTGGCCATTATGAACGGATGGAACTTAGTCGTTACGATTTTTTTACCTTAACTTTGATTTCTCGGGAGAAGGAAGTTGACCCGAACGTATTACTCTCATATGCTTTCACAGAAGCTTTGTTGGAAATTCTAAGACTGTGACTCCAGAAAAATCAAAATATCATTATATAAAAATTGAGTCCATTTCAGAAATTGATCCCATTAAATTATCAATTTCCCAAATCCAACAAAGATATATTGATAAGGATAACAATCGTTATGCCCTCCGTTTCAACAAAGATTCGCGTAGAATTGAAATTTTAAAACTAGTTGGTAATCATTTCGAATTAGTTCCACATTCTCCAACACCAACTGATGTAGAAGATTCAAAATCGTTACCAGTACAAAATCCACAAAGCACTCCTCTCATTACGCCTATCTCAGAAGATCTAAAATCCAATCCCATTTTAGGAAAGTTAGTGGGTACCTTGGGAGCAAAAAGCAATCCTTCCGAAAAAACTGTGGAGATTCAAAAAGAAAAGCTGAGTCCTGTGGCTGAAGAAAATCTAATGCGTGAAGATGTGGATTTGAATATTTTTGAAGGGGAAGAACCACCATCAGCCCAAGAAACTTTTTCTCATGCAGGCCTACTCAACACTCCTGACTTACCCACTCCCACAGAAGCCGAAGAAAAAGAAAATTCAGAACCCAACTTACAAGTAGGGGAGGATTCTGATGACAGAACTGCTTTCCAAAGGATTGAAGACTTTCTTAAATTATTAACGACTTACCGAGAACGTGTCACTGCCATCATTCGTAACTTACAATCCTCAAGAATTTTTGAACTCACTGGTGATCCTTCGGAAAACAAAAATATAGTAGGGAACTTTGCAAGAGAAATGGAAGCCCAAGTGTTTGAAGCCATTGACAAAATGGTCGACCTACACAAAGAAATGACATCCTATCCACGTCCTATTACGTATTATATTTCAAAAGCTCCCCTAGAAAAAAGGGAAGAAATGAAATTTATTGAATCAGATAAGGAAAAATTAAACAGACTACATCTGTTTGAAATGCAAAGACATTCCGATACAATTGTTAAAGACTTCAAAAAGCTGAGTTTGCAGTTATTAAATATTTTAAATCTGAAGAATGATATTCAGGTTAAACAATTACAATATGCAAACCAGTTAATGTATGTTGATGCCAAAAATGCATCCCTATATTTTGCACAAGATTTGGATAAAACCATACTTGATATAGAACACTGGAAACAATCGAAATGAAAGAACTGTCGGAAGCAGAAACAAAAGCAATTTTAGAAAAAATTAGATCAGAATATAGAGAACACGGAAAGTTGAATCCTAAAGCCTTTGATCAAACAGGATTTGAACAAAGGTATTTACAAGTTCTCAAACTTCGTGGAAATATCACAAAATTTCTAACTGAAGAAGTAACATTTCTTGAACAATTAAAATCAAAATTCCAAGAGCTCGCGGCGAAAAAAGAAGCAGCCAAAGCTCAAACGTTAAACCGAATTATGGATGAGTCAATAGAAAAGTTAGCAAACTATAAAAAGGTAGATTTCCATCCACTGGCAAAAGTTGAAACAAGATACTTCTATGGAGCTATGTTGGATTTTGCAGAAAATGAACTTCCTGTTCTTATTTATATCTTCAAAGGAACACCTGAGTATTCTTTTTTACAAGACGCTGTTTTACAAGTGGAGCGGATTGGAATGACAAGACGTGGCCTTCCGTCTTTGAAAATGCAAGAATTTATCAAAACCTTACTTGATGCGAATGGTAACAATATCGTCATCGAAAAAGCCTCTCAAAATCTTTTGAAAGATGGTTGTATTGCGCTAAAAAATATCACAGTGGCCGTTCAAGATTTGGTCAGTAAAAACAGGATCAATCCTGATATGATTGTCCAAGTCAATGAAAAAGATTATCCCTATGCTCATACTTCTTTTGGGGGAAAAAAATTTGGAGAGAGCCTCACTCGGATCACTGAACGCTGCAAACAAATCATACAAGATTTTCGAATGAATGCGTTGATGAATATGGAAGGTTGATTCTAATTTGGCGGTATGGACCCAATTTTACTCGGTGTCAGCGACACCATTGAATCAGAATTTGATTCGGAAGTTTATAAAAACCTTTCTCCTTTAGAAAAATACCATTCCTTACTTTTTCGTTCCGTAGACAAACTGTTTGGTTTTCTAGGAACGGATCGTTCCTCCATTGCACCCTACCTCACTGACTTTGTTTCCATTGAAGCCCAGTCCCTCGGCCGCGAAGGGTATGGATTCACTGTCAAAGATGCTAACGATTTAGGGTTTGGTGGTCTTGCTTGCCATACTGTGGACTTAGGGGGAGCAAGTGTAGGTGGTGCCATTGGGCAAGCCCATACGATAGTCAAATCAAATCCCTACGCTGTAGTTCTTGTGGCGGCTGCTGATATTCCCAAATCTGTATTCAAACAAGTATCAGATTTAAAAAGACTCACTGCCACAGTTTGTCATAAGGATTGGGAAATGCCATATGGTGCCACACTCATTGGCCTCTATTCATTGTTATGTGAACGAATGATGTTTGATACTGGTGTGACTAGCGAAGATTTAGAAGAAATCACAAAACACTTTCGAAAATTAGCAGAAACCAACCCGCGTGCCTTTCAATACCAAAAACCAATCAATGAAAAACAATTAAAAAAACCACTTTCTGGTGTATACAGCACTCCTATGATAGCCATTGTCACCGATCATGGATTTGCCACTCTAGTGACTTCTGAATTCATGAAACAGAAGTTAATCGATAACAATATCATTAAAAAAGAATCTCAACATATTTATTTGGTGGGTTCTGGTCAAAGTGCCCATGCAGAATACTTCATCCAAAAAAAGGATTTAAAAAGCCCAGCGGCACTGGCTTGCGAAAGAGCAGTGGCATCCTCTGGTCTCAAACGGTCTGACATTGAATATGCATGGATATACGATTGTTTTACCGGAATGATCATTCATGAAGCCGGATTGTATTTTGGAGTTTCACCAAAAGACACTGCCACTTCTCTTCGCAACGGAAAAATATCCAATGGTGAAAAAGAGATACCTATCAATTTAGGTGGGGGAATTTTGAATTACCAAGCCGCTATGGCCCTTTCGGGAGCTACTGGTCTTGTGGATGTAGCAAGCCAATATGGTCTTGCAGTGAATCCCATTCCAGAAAAACTATCAAGTCCACCTAAGGTGAGTTTACTGGGAGGTAACGGTGGAATTGATAGCATCAACACTGTGATTTTATTTGCGAAAGACAAACCAGGAACTGCGACTAGAGAACCTATGGCTTTAAAAACTTTAGAAGTCAATGTCCCAAGTCCCAAAGTAGGAGAGATAGCAACAATTCTCACGGCAAGCACCATCTATTTTAATCCAGGAGGAGAAAAAAAGCCACCTTACCTCATCGTCTGTTCGAAAAAGGAAAATGGTGAGATGGTTCTCACTAATCTTTATGACAAAGAGGGAAGAGAGATTGTTTCAAAAGAGGGATTGGATCTTGGAAAATCAAAAGTAGAGTTTCAAGAGAAGGATGGAAAGATTCAAAGTTTTTTACTGGATTAAAAAAACTAAGGCCAGAAAGAAAATCTGGCCTTTTGATTTGATTTTAGAAATGTTTGTCAGTTCACGAAACTTTTGTTAGTCGCCGTAAGCCCACAATCAAAACTGTTTCAAAAATCTTAAGTTCCCCGATTGGAAATACCGAATGTCATGGATTCCGTAACGCATCATGACAAGTCGGTCGAGGCCAAGACCAAAGGCAAACCCGGTCCATTTTTTGGAATCAAGTCCTGCCGCTTCCAAAACATTGGGATGCACAAGACCACAAGGAAGTAATTCCAACCAACCAGAATGTTTGCATACACTGCAACCATCGCCATTACAAACCAAACAATTGATATCGAGTTCAAAACCAGGTTCCACAAAGGGAAAGTAACCAGGGCGGAGTCTAGTTTTAATTTCTTTACGAAACACACGAGAAAGAAGGGTTTCCATGGTATAGATCAAATGGGCCACAGAAATGTTTTCTCCCACAACCATCCCTTCCACTTGGTAAAAAGTATTTTCATGAGAGGCGTCCACTTCTTCATAACGAAACACACGACCGGGTGCAATGATACGAAACGGAGGTTTCAGTTTGCGAAGGGCACGTACTTGAATGGCAGAAGTATGAGTTCTAAGTAAGTTCCCATCTTCTGTATAAAAGGTGTCTTGCATATCCCGCGCGGGATGGTCTTCGGTAAAATTCAGGGCACCAAAATTGTTTTCATCGGTTTCCACTTCAGGCCCATCCATCACTGAAAAACCCATAGAAGTAAAGATGTCTTCGATTTCATATTGGATTTGTGATATAGGATGAAGGCTTCCTCTTTCTTTCGAAGCAAGTGGACGCAAACTATCAAAAAACTCTTTGCCGAGCTCGTTTTCATAAAAACTTTCTTTTAAGGAAGAACGTTTGGTTTCTACAAAACTTTCGAGCCGGCTCTGGGCTTCGTTGGCTTCTTTTCCCACTGTTTTTTTCTCTTCCACAGAAAGGGTAGCAAGACCTTTCAAAACAGAAGTGAGTTTTCCTTTTTTACCCAGGAACTGGTTTTTCAAAGTATCCAATTCTTGTTCAGAACTTGCAGATGATAAAACAGTTTCAGCCTCTTTGACTAAAGTTTGAATTTCTTGGGATAGGCTCATACAGTTTCTCGCAATTGGATTAATGATTTTAATTCAGGATAAATTCCACCAAAGGCACCATTGGACATCGCAAGGATGATGACTTTATCTTTTTGGAATTTTGGTAGAATCTTTTTTAAGAGAGTGGGAATTTCTTTTGGATCTTTTGCATACAAAGCTTCTTTCTTTGTATTTTTTGAGATGTCTTTCACCAATTTTTTTACATTCAGACGAAGGGATTTGTTCACCTTGTCCACTTGGTAAACTTCGGTAACGATGCTTACATCACTTCCTTTAAAACATTTGGCAAAATCATCTTGGAATACATTTCTGTGAGAAGTGGCACTCCTTGGTTCAAAAAGAGAAATGATTTTATAACCGGGATAAGCTTCCTTGTGGGCTTTGATGGTTTCTTGGATAGCCACAGGATGGTGAGCAAAATCCTCTACAAGCAAACTCATGTTGGAAACAAAAAGATTTTCTTGTCTACGTTTGACCCCAGGGAAGGAAACAACCGCTTCCAATATTTCTTTTCTTTTTTGAGGAGCAATCTCCAAACAAATACGCACCGCCACTTCCACATTGCGATAGTTATGTGAACCAATGAGAGATGGTTTTAACTTTGCTTTAGTTCTGATTTCAGACAATACACCTTTTTCATATTTAAAGATGGAATTTTTATCTCCTAAATCAAAGGATTCCACTGGTGCATGTTTGTATTCTTTAGTAATCTCTACTAGATTTTTGGATCCTTTCCAATAAAAAACCTTACCACGCCCTGGAACCAAATTTAACAGGCGTTTGAACATTGTTTTGATCGCATTTAAATCAGCAAAAATATCAGCATGATCAAAGTCTAATGCGTTCATTGCCAAATAGTAAGGTCTATAATGTAAAAATTTAGAACTTTTATCAAAGAAAGCAGAATCATATTCATCTCCTTCGATTACAAAATAATCCCCTTCCCCAAGGGCAAAACCTGGGTATCCGTCTTTTCGAATTCCTCCCACAAAGAGTCCCGGTTTTAATCCAATCGATTCCAAAATCCAATGAGTTAAAAAAGTCGTCGTGGTTTTGCCGTGAGTTCCAGAGATCACAATTGGTTTTTTGTTTTTAAGAAAAAAAGTTCCAATTGCTTGTGCCATACTCATGTATTCCATTCCGGTGTTCAGAACTTCTTCCACTTCTGGATTCCCACGAGAGATTGCATTCCCGATGATCACTAAATCAGAACCTTTCACATTTTCTTTACGATAACCAGATTTAGGCGAAAGGCCCCACTCCACCAATTTATCAGACATCGGTGGGTAAAGATTTTGATCTGAACCTGATACGTCATGACCTTGCTGTTTAAGCATATAAGCCAAATTGCCCATAGCAATCCCACCAATGCCGACCATAAAGATTTTCAAAAGAGTACCGTCCTAATCAGGTTGTAAACAAATAGAGGAACAGAAAGGAGTACCAAAAAAAACAAAACTACTTTCATAAGAAAAAACAAAAAATCAAACGAGGACCATTCTCTTCTATGAGAAAGGTAATAATATGCTAAATGTAATGAATAAAGAAAACCCACACCTAACATCAACAAGGGGATGGGTGCCGGAAAAATCCAAAAGATTGCAGTGGATGTAAACGGCAAAAAAGAAATCATAAAGACATGAGGTTCTGGACCTTCCCAATCTTTGGTGCGATCACGCATTTGGTGGTACATCCGAAAACTATCCACAAGCCTTACTACAATATAAAACCCTAAATAAAAAAAGAACAAAGTCCCCATACCTTGGGTGTAGGTAAGTCTTGTTTCTTCATCAACAGTAGAAACCTTAAACAAGAGGATTTGTAGAACGTTACCAAAAAACTTAGCAACTGGTGCGAGGAGGATGAGTTGGAGATGGGCCAACCATAAATCACGTCCACCCAAATCCGTTTTATGAAAGTAGGATTCGAAGGCGGACATGGGAGAATAGAATAAATCTCGGATCATTTCCATCCGAGATGCGACTGTAGAAACTTTTTGCACCTTATTGGATTTTCTGGTTGGGACGCTCGTAACGGGAAGCATTTTTCACTTTCATGACCGCATTCACCAAATTTTGGAAGGATTCTTCTTTGATCCAAGTGATGGACTCGGAAAAATATGGCACTAGTTCCCGACGAACCGGCCGCCATTTTCCGGAATTCGTTTCCCATAAAGGGTAAAAGGAGAGTCGGTATTTGATTCCTTCCGATTGGACCACATCCAAAACTGCTTCTGGGTTTTGTGTGAGAGATACTTCAGGAAACTCTGGCGCACCGACTTCATCAGTATAAAATTCTACTTTTAAACCTTTGGTCACCGATTCCCACTGGTTTCCTATATCGGGTGGCAAGACAATCCGTTCACCCGTGGTACGACTCCAATCATTCACATAAACATTGTATTGGTTCTTTTTGGCACGGTTTTCTGCTTTTACCGAAAGAATTTGCCCAGAAAAAGAAAGTTCCTTCAGATAACCATCGTTAAATGAGACGTACATCTTTTCACGAAAATTTGTAGAAGGTGTACGAAACTTTTCAATCAAATAGTTATAGGGAGCTATGATTTCTTCATGAACCAATACGGAAACACGACCTTCATCTGAGCCAATTTTTTTACCGAAAAACAATTGTTTGTCTTTTGAAAATTCAATGGTAGGCCCATTCTCTTCTGACAAAGATAAGGAAGGGGAACTTTCCCCTAAACAATAGGATTTCTGAATCTCTGGTGTTGCCTTTTCAATGAGTTTTGTTTTTAGAACACTGAGTTCCGAAAAACTATTTTTAACATTATAATTGGCTTCATAAGATATGGATTTTCCATTTTTTGTGGAAGTCACTGTGTACAATGGAGTTTGATTCCATCCACGAGGGATCTTACGAAATACCATAGCGTCTTCCGCAAACTTTGGCTCTTGTGTTCCACACCAGTCAGCTTTCGGTGGATTGTAACCAATGGATTTCCAATCTTCTTTCCAATAATTTGTTTCGGAAATATTTTCAGGATGGTCTTCCATCCAATAAAAAAGTAAAAAAAGTCCAACAAACGCGATAACTACTAAACTAATTTTCTGTTTCATACTTCAATCATGGAACTTTTTCGTCTGGAATACACAAAGTAGGAACCCACTGCCAATATAAATCCAGGGAATAAAAACACACCTATCACCCACGCGATCAACTTTTGGTTGTCTGATAAAGATATGGTATCGAGTTCTTCTTTTTTCAATGGAATTTCGGCAACGGCAACATCTTGAAACAAACCAGTGATAGAAACCGTCGAAAATTGTGAATTCATTGCGTACGGAATGAACTGATCTGTTACCCAAGAAGTTCCTGAATGCAGAATGATTTTTCCTGATTTGTCATTGTTTAGAGAGTTTGGAGTTAATACAATGGAGAGAATTTTACTTTCTCTTTTTTCGTTTGGATCCAATTTCCCATTTTTGTTCTCATCGGCAAATGCTTCAAACCCAGACTCGAGCAGAGTTTCTGACTTAAATGCATAAGGGGAAGGAATGGTTGTGTCAGTTTCCAAATAACTACCGTAAGGAAACAAAATCCCCATGTCTTTTTTTTGTAATAAGTCAGTGAGTCTATGGTCAGGAAACCGTTTTGCCACAACAAATCCTGGTTTTTCTTCTCGTTCGATTAACTGTGTGGATTTGGATTTGAGTCCAGCAGCTGAAAGTAACCAACCAAAGTCTTCGTTTCCTTTTGGTTCCATGGTGATAAGAAGTTTTCCATTTTTCTCCAAAACATATTTTGTAAGTTCTTCTTTTGCTTCTTTAGAAAAAGCAACTGTTGGTCCAAGAACCACAAGCATATCTGCATCATCCGGCAATTTGGATGGCCAACCTTGACCAAATCCTAACTCTGCTACTTTAAAATTTAAAAACTGCAAAGAGGAAACAAATCGGTTTACCTGTTCGTTCGGAAGAGCCTTAAAGGACATTCCGTACCTTTCCCCATTGGAAACTGTAAAATATACTTTTTTCTGTTCTGTGGTGACATTGAGAAGTGCACCCACTAACTTACGTTCGAGGTCTTCTAAATCTTTTGTTTCTTTAGCAATGACTCTTTCTTCTGCAAAAGGAGTGCCTGAGGTCAAAAGGGATTGTTTTTGGGAACGAACAAAGATAGTTCCGTTCGAAACCTGGCCAAATTCTTTGAGTAAATCCACTTCTACGTCCGCATTGATGAATTGAATAGAAATGTGCGAATTCTCTGATTTGATTTGGTCCAAAAGAATTTCGATGTCTGGACGAATGCGAGTGAGGGCAAAAGCGGCAAGTTTATCTCCATTGGCAGGTCCATCGGCTTCCAAGGGACGCGGGTAAAACGCAGTAATGGTCACATCTTTTGTAATTGGTTTGATGAGATTTCTTGATGTTTGTGAAAGGGAAAATTTACCCTGGCTACTCAAATCAAAGTTATAGTTTCGTTTGATCGCAAAATAATTTACCGCCACCAAAATCGGTAAAACAAACAAAAATCCCAATACAGCATTTTGTAAAAGAGAACTTTTGGATTTTGCTAAATTACTCTGTGCTTCTAATGAAGATTTTCCAATCTCTAATAAAATGATTTGGAGTAAAAATACGATAGATAAGAGAACCACACAAAGCAAAAGAAATTCTCTGACTTTCGGTATGGCACTCACTTCCTCATTGAATCCAGCAACTGGTTTCAAATCTAAAAAGTCACGTAACACCGATAATAAAAAAGCACCGATTCCAAAACCGGCAGCAATATAACGGTTTCGATCTTCTTTTCGTAATCCTTTCGAAAAAGCACGAACGATAGTGTCCGATGCTAAAAATAAAAAGACCACTCCAAAAAAGAGGAACCTTTTTTTGGGATCAACGACCATTCCATCAAACAGGAAATAGGCGAAAAGGGAAAGTAAACTAATAAATGGTAAAACTCTATCTGCGGTTAAAAACATGGTCTATCCCCTCCATCTCCTGGATTCCAAGACCTTTACGGTAAGATATAAGAACAAAAATGTTCCGCTAAGGAAAAACACAATTCCAGTCAAAGGAACCACACCCTTTGCAAAGGCAGCAAAGTGAGAAAAAATATGCAAATGAAAGAGAACCTTTCTTGTGGTTGCTTGGAATAGATGAGAAAAATATCCCACTACCCAAAGTGTCAAAATGATAAGAACTGAAATCAAAAGTGATATCATTTGGTTTTTTCCAAGACTGGAACCAAACATTCCAATGGTAAAGGTAAATACACCTAACAAAAACACTCCGACACTGCCAGAAGCTACCATATAAAACGGAGCTTTCCAAAAGGAATACAAAAGTAAGGGAAACAATCCATTGATAAAGATGGTGATGATCCCACAAACTGTGACACCAAATAAAAATTTACCAAATACAATTTCCAAATCGGTAATGGGAGATGTAAAAAGTAATTCTAAAGTTCCTTTGTTTCTTTCTTCTACAATTGATCCCATGGAAATGATCACCATAGCGATGAGGATGGTTGTCATAAATGAAATGAAAGTGATGTAGGTTGCAATTTCATAATTTGCTGTACCATTAAAATTCAGAATCATTACAAAAAGTGCATTGAGAAATGCAGTTCCACCCAGAACCAAAGGTCCCATATAGGTTCCAAAAAATAATCGTAATTCTTTTTTATAGATCCAAACAGCCGATTGCCAGTTCATATTCTCTCCATAAAAATCTGTTCTAAAGACACTTCTTGTTTTTTTAAAGATTCAATTTGAATTCCAGAAGCTAATGCTTTGGAAAACAAAGATTCTTTAAATTGTTTTTGATTTGTAGTTCGCACCAAAAATTGAATTTCTTCTTTATTGGCTCCGAGTTCAGTCACAGAATCACCTTCACCTATCACTGATTTCACGAAAGTATGAAGCTCATCTGCACTTTTTCCAGAAAGACCAACTTCCCAGCCAGCCAAACGATTCATCTCTTCTTCTAACCTTGATAATGAAAGTTCCTGTTTCAGGCTTCCTTTATGCAAAAATAAAAACTTATCACAAGTTTTATAAATCTCAGTTAAGATATGACTGGAAATGAGAACGGTATGATCCCCCGCCAAACTTCGAATTAAATTACGAATTTCGACAATTTGTTTGGGATCGAGGCCTGAAATCGGTTCGTCCATAATGACAATCTCAGGATCACCGAGGATGGCTTGCGCAATTCCGACACGTTTGCGGTAACCAAGTGATAATGTACCGATTAATTTATCTTTAACAGTTGTAATGTTAGTTTTAGTCAGAACCTTTTCAATTTCCGAACCAAGTTTGGGTTCCTCAATTTTTTTGATTCGACCTACAAAAGTAAGATACTCTGTGATTGTCATGTCTTCGTAGAGAGGTGGGGTTTCGGGAAGGTAACCTATCTTCTGTTTGGCTTCCAATGGAAAGTCAAAGATAGACTTTCCATCAATGGACGCGTCCCCTGCACTAGGAATCAAATACCCGGTGAGGATTCGAATGGTAGTGGTTTTCCCGGCACCGTTCAGTCCTAAAAGACCGACGATTTCGCCTTTTTCTAATTTGAAATTAAGCCCTGAGATGGCTCGTTTTTCGCCGTAAAATTTTGATAAATTGCTGACTTGAATCATAACTCTGGTTTAGTTTTCGTATACCTGCACCTATGAATGAATTTCTGGAAAAAATCAAAAGCTTTTTCAAGGATGAAGACAGCTTTTTTGATGCAAAGCAACTTCTGCAACAGAATTGGCACAAATTTGTACCTCAATACCTCGATAAAATCCTGGAATCCCGCTCGAACGCCGTCTTTGTCTTAGATAAGGATGGAAATTACACTTATGTAAATTCATCGGCCGAAGCGATGGTGGAAAAATCGGCAAAAGAGATGCTCGGACAAAGCATTTGGAATTTGTTCCCGAACATTGATAAGACCGAATTTGGTAAAAAATTGTCCCATGCCATCAAAAATAAGGAAACATTCCGGTATGGAGAATTCTTTTTGGAATCCAAAGGGTGGTTTGATACCCAAGTTTTCCCACAGGAAAACTTCACCATTCTCATTGCGACAGAAGTCACTTCTGAAAAAAATGCGAAAGACAATTATAGCCAAGTTCTCATCAAAAACAATGCCATTTTAAGTTCCCTACCGGACAAATTGTACGGAATTCGGAAAGATGGATCCGTCATCGATCATAAAGAATTTCCCGAGTTTAAAGGTTGGGATTCTCACAATGAAGGCAGTATACGATTTACAAAAATTCAGAATCTTTTCCCCACAAGAAAATTATCCGATATTGAAGCGATTATAGAACAAGTTTTAGAGGTGGGGGGAACAAAAACTTACGAATATTCCATCGAAGATTATGATGGTGAAAAATACTTTGAAGCCAGGTTCACGAAAACTGGGGAAGAGGATGTCCTTGCCATAGTTCGAAATATCACCGAACGGAAAAAAGCAGAAGCTTTGAAAAACGAATTCATAAGTTTAGTTAGCCATGAATTGCGCACCCCTCTCACTTCCATTAAAGGTTCCATAGATTTGTTGCTTGCGGGAGTTGCTGGAGAACTATCGAATCAAACCAAATCTTTACTTAACATTTGTCGTAAAAACACACAAAGGCTAGTACGTTTTGTCACCGACTTACTCGACATTGAAGCTTTGGATTCTGGAAATATCAATTTCAAATTTCGCACCTACAGGTTAGAAGAAATTTTACAAAGTTCAGTCGATGGAATGCGAACTTTTGCAGAACAATACCACGTGTTATTAAATTATGATCAAAACTTTCCTTCTACCTCTGTTTACGTAGATGAAGATAGGCTAAATCATTGTATCACGAATCTTATCTCCAATGCAGTTAAATACACTCCTAAGTTTTCAGAAGTTTATATTACTGTAGTTCCCACGGACACTCACGCGCAAATTTTGATTAAAGATAACGGTCCAGGAATTGATCCCAATTTTGCGCCTAGATTATTTCACCGTTTTGCACAAGGGGCACCACCTAAAGATAAATTGGTGGGAGGTTCGGGACTTGGACTATCTATCACTAAAGGTTTTGTCGAAGCAATGAAAGGTAAAATATTTTTCACTTCTGATGACAAAGGAACTGTATTTACCATTGAATTTCCCATAGTAAACCCTGGATTTGTTCCTTCTGGATACAACCAATGATAGAATCAACCCTGAAACACGTGTTAATTGTCGAAGATGAAGAAGATATTGTAGAAATACTTCGGATTGCATTAGAATTCAACTCACCCTACCAAGTAAGTTTTGCTAAAACTGGCCCGGAAGGATTACAAAAAGCTATCATACTACAACCCGACTTGATCTTGTTAGATGTTTTGATGCCCGGAATGAATGGAATGGAACTTATCGAAGAGTTAAAAATATTTCCAGAAACTAAAGAGATCCCTGTTGCCTTTATGACTTCTCGTGTTTTGAAAAATGAAATTCTGGAATACCAGAAAAGAGGGGGCATCGGTGTGATTGAAAAACCCTTTGCCCCTCTGGAAATTGCGGAGAAAATCCAAACCCTTTGGGAAGATTCGAAAAAGATTTATTAAATTCTAATTCTCTTTAAACCCTTCCAAAATTTCGTCCTGTCTTCCCATTAGGCGAACAGACAAACGAGGTCCCACCTCACAAACAATGCGAGAAGCCACATAGTTTCCCCAACGTGCTGATTTTTGCGAAGAATACCCTTGTGTCAGTCCGTACAATACTCCGGCAGCAAAGGCATCCCCAGCTCCCGTTGTATCAATTGGTTTTACTGGAAATCCAGGAACTAATGTGATTTTACCATTTTCTGCCACATAAGCCCCTTCTTTTCCTGCAGTCATAAACACTAATGGGCAAAGTTTAGAAATAAATTGGACA
Source organism: Leptospira terpstrae serovar Hualin str. LT 11-33 = ATCC 700639 (assembly GCF_000332495.1). NCBI lineage: Bacteria > Pseudomonadati > Spirochaetota > Leptospiria > Leptospirales > Leptospiraceae > Leptospira > Leptospira terpstrae. Next base: position 218,975 of record NZ_AOGW02000002.1, read on the forward strand.
GCTTCTTCTGCTGTTTTTGCACCACTGAGTGCTAAACCTTCTTCGGTGTTACAAAAAATAACATCTACATATTCTTTAGTTAGGTGGATAAATTCGTCCCTAGAGCGATTAACACAAAATGGATCACTATAAGTAAAAGAAACTTTTACTTTGTTTTCTTTTGCTACTTTCATAGTGAGTTCACTTGCTTTTTTTGTAGAATCGCCATCCCACAAATACCCTTCCACATAAACAAACTTACTTTTTTTTAAGTTTTCTACATCGATATCATTTGGTCCGAGAGATATCGAAATGGCAAGATTGGTAAGCATAGTTCTTTCGGCATCAGGAGTGGTTAATACAACACAAGTTCCCGTATGACCGTTAACATCAGGAGTGGTTTCAAATAAAACGCCTGCATCTTCCATATCTTTTTTATAAAATTCACCATACGTATCATGAGTGACTTTTCCCGTATAACAACAAGTACCCCCTGAGTTTGCAATGGCAATCATTGTGTTTGCGGCACTTCCGCCAGAGCGAAGTTCTTTCTTTTCATCGTGTAGGTCGGCAAGAATTTGACCTTGTCTAGACTCATCTACAAGAGTCATCACACCCTTGGTAATATTTTGTTTTTGTAAAAAATTGGGATCAATAAAGGCAATGATATCTACCAGGGCGTTCCCTACACCGAATACGTCGTAATGCTTCATGGGGACAATGCTTTTTTCCTTTAGGGAATTGACACTCAATTTTCATGCTCCAGCTTGGCAGGTACTGAGAAAATAAAGCTCCATGATTTCTAATTTCAGATTCTATTTTCTCCTTTGTCTCAGTTTAGTACCCCTCACTCTGTTCGCACAAAACAAAGAACCGAAAGAGGTAGAGATTCGAGCTAACGTAGACAGCCAGTCAAAAAATTCTAACTTTGCAAAAAACCCAACTGGTTTCCAAAAGGAAATTGATTTAACACAAACAAACACGCGCTACATGAGCCTACCTGATGTATTGAACCGAGAAGCAGGAGTTCGGGTTAGGCAATACGGAGGCCTAGGCTCTTATTCTACGTTATCATTGAGAGGAACCAACCCCAACCAAACAAAGATCTATTGGAATGGTGTTCCCATAAACAACTCTATGGGTGGAGAAATCAATTTAGCTGACTTACCCTTTGATAATTTAGAGAAAATTGAAATTTATAAGTCAGGAACTCCTGCCGGTTTTTCTGGATCCTCAATTGGAGGTTCGATTAACTTAGTTTCCAAATCTAAAATTGATAAACCTGTGACTCGAATTAATTTGATGGGAGGAAGTTTTAGAACAGCAAAAGCAAGTGTCACTCATATGGATCAATTTTCAAATGGTTCTTATTTTGTGCAGGCACTCCAGGAAACTTCGGACCAAAACTTTAGTTACTTAAACAACAAAGGTACTGTTTTATTCAATACTTATGATGATTCCATTGACACTCGTAGGAATGCACAATTTAGAAAGACAGGTTTTACTGGAAATATCTCTTTTGAATTCGGAAAAACCAAAATCAATTTACTAAATGATTACATCCACAGAAAACAAGGATTACCTGGCCCAGGGAACAGACAAACTGTTGCCGTAGAACGTGTGTTTAGTAAACTTTCCTCTGCTATCACAACAGAAACCAATGAATTTCTTTTTCAAAATTTAACACTAGAAACAAAAACGTATGGTAACTTTTCAAAAGATGATTTTTTTGATCCGAAATCAGAATTTAGTTACGGAACACCTAACGCATTTACCAAAACAAACCAATACGGATTCCAGCTAACACCAACTTTATATTTATTAGAATACAATCAAGTCATCCGAACTTCTTTCCAAACAGAACAAGAGTTTTTTACAAGATATGAAAAACGATACAATCATGAAACAGAAAGGAAAGAACCAAAAAAACGGAGAGATACTTTAAGTGCTACCTTTCAAGATGAAATTAGACTATTTTCAAACCGACTTTTTTTAGTCCCCCAAATTCGATGGGAACGATACACGGACAGGTTCGGGAAAGATGAAACGAGTGTCAGAAACCAACTTCTTGATCCTTTAAGTGATGTTTTTTATGTAAAACAGGCATTCACCAATCCAAGTTTTGGGATAAAAATTATTTGGATCAAAAAAGAAAATTTGGAATTTGGTTCACTTGCCAATATTAGCAAAGACTTTCGAATTCCCACCTTTTTAGAGTTATTTGGAGAACGAGGAAGTATTGTAGGGAATACTAAGTTACGACCGGAACAAAGTAGGAATGGTGATTTTGGATTTTATCTCCATATAAAACCTTATACCAACTGGAAAATTCAATCAGATGTTTCTATTTTTCAAAAACGAATTTATGACATGATTTTGTTTTTGCCAAACTCCCAATTTACGCTAAGACCAGAAAATGTCGACCAAGCACTCATTCGCGGATTAGAAACTAGCCATAATTTAGTTTGGAACAAAGGTGTAAAATTTAACTTTAATTATACATACCAGGATGCTAAAAATTATTCCGAATCACCGGCGTTAAACGGAAAGTATCTTCCGCTTCGTTCAAAAAGCCAAGGAAGTGCCTTACTTTCTTTTTTCAACGACTTTGGAGAGATTGGATTAGAATACCAATACATTGGTGCTAACTTCAGAGACCGAACTAATGAATATTTAGGTTATTTACCAGCTAGGCAGTTTTGGAATCTCTATATCCAATACGTGCCTTATAAAAATACAGAAACAGGAAACGAATTGATTTTAGGATTTGAAGTTCGTAACCTATCTGATAAACGCGTGGAAGATTTGGTAGGGTATCCTTTGCCTGGGCGCAGTTACTATGTTACCGGGAGTTATAAATTCTAATGAATACATCGATCGTTGGATATAAACCTTTCCTGGAGTTAATCGCATTGCGTATATTCGCGGCGCGCTATTTGAATTTCCCTTACGAATCTAGATGGGGAATAAACGCACTTCGTATATTCGCAGTCCGCTTTCTAAACTTCAAATACAAACCTAGGCGGCTGAAATACGTATTGCAGATATTTCCCGTACTCCTCTTCCCATTCCATTGTGCCCAATTGGAAATCGAAAAACCAAGTTTATTTCAATTTTTATTTTTATCTGCATCCCCCACTTCGGTCGGTGTTGTCACTTCGGATTTTGCCAGTGGAGGAAGATTCAAAACTTTTGAACCAAACTCTTTTACAACATTTCCTACTTCTATTCCCATCCATTCTGATGCGGTGGGCAGATATACAAATGATAGAGTGTTTATTGTAAATCGCTTGAACCGCGACAGCATTCAAGTACTGAATCCCCAACTAGGTTTTCTCACCGAACAAGAGTTTAGTGTTGGACAAGGCAAAAATCCACAAGACATTTCTGTTTGGAACGATAAATATTTTGTGAGTCTTTATAATTCTGATGAATTAGCTATTTACTCAAGGTATAATGGAACGAAAATCGGAGGAGTTTCCTTTACTTCTCTAAGAGAGACTTTTTCCACTTCTGGAATACCTGATAGTTCGGTTGAATCTTCCTATATGGTTCAGGAGGGATCAAGTTTGTTTGTACTTTTACAACGACTGGATAGAAATGATGTATCGGGTTATCTACCACCTAACTCCGACTCATATTTAGTGGAAATAGATATGGATCTAAACCAAATTAGAGCAGTATACACTTTACCATATCGAAATCCTAGTTCCAAAATCCAAAAAGTAAATTTGTTTGGTGAACCACATTTAGTCTTTTCTTGTGTAGGGCGAGTTGGTTTTATTTCGCAAATAGATGCAGGCATTGTCGCCTTTCGTTTGAGCACTCGTCAATTTCATCCAAATCGACTTTTTGCAGAAGAGATAGCAGGCGGGGACATTCTCGCTTTTCAAATTAAAAATGAGGAACTTGGATTTGCTGCTGTACTTGATGCAGGATTTACAAAAACAGTTCAGGCATTTCGACCGCGAACTGGTGAACGTATAGGAACCCTTTTACAAATTCCAGGAAATATTGGAATCAGTCTTTCTGGACTTTTGTTAACGAACGAAGGGAAACTACTGGTTGGTTCTACAGATTTTTCCAGACCAGGAATTTATGTTTACGATTCTAACCTTGGAAATGTCCTTTTAAATCCAATTCCAAGTTCTGTAGAACTAACACCTTTCGATATCTTCCAGTTGCAAAATCTTCCGTAAATTTCAAAATGGAAAAAGACAGGAGAATCTAATTTATGTTAACTCTTAAAAAACACCAAAGTGGTCCTTTGACCAAACAAGTTTTATTAATCATCTTAGATGGAGTTGGGTTTACAGAAAAAGGATTTGAAAATGGGAACGCAGTAGCCAAAGCACAAATGCCTGTCTTAAAAGGGCTTTGGAAAACTCATCCTACAGTATTATTAAAAGCACATGGAACTGCCGTAGGAATGCCAAGCGATGAAGATATGGGCAACTCAGAAGTGGGGCATAATGTTCTAGGTTCTGGAAGGATTTTTGATCAAGGTGCAAAATTAGTTTCGCAATCAATCGAAAATGGAAGTTTATTTGCCGGTCCAATATGGAAAAAATGTATTTCCAATTGTATATCTAACCAATCTACTTTTCATTTCCTTGGATTGTTCTCTGACGGAAATGTCCACAGCCATATCGACCACCTAAAAGCACTCATAGACAACGCAATCAAAGAAAACGTCAAAAAAATACGATTACACATCCTCCTTGATGGAAGGGATGTTCCCGAAAAATCAGCGTTAGACTATTTAAATCCATTCGAAGAATATTTAGATACCTATCGAAAAGACGGAATCGATATTCAAATCGCATCTGGTGGTGGACGAATGGAACTTACTATGGATCGTTATGACGCTGACTGGTCCATGGTGGAAAGAGGTTGGAATCACCACGTGGAAGGTGAAGGCCGTACATTCAAATCAGCAAAAGAAGCCATTGAAACCTTTCGACTAGAAAATCCATCAGTCATCGATCAGTATCTACCTGGATTTGTCATCGGTGATTCCAATGGCAAACCAATTGGAAAAGTAGAGGATAATGATTCAGTAGTATTTTTTAACTTTCGTGGTGACAGAGCAATTGAAATCTCAAGAGCATTTACAGAAGAATCATTAACCAACTTCAATAGAAAACGATTTCCGAAAGTTGAATTTGCAGGAATGATGCAATACGATGGAGACCTATTTATACCCAAACAATACTTAGTTGCTCCTCCTGCGATAGACCGAACAATGGGAGAATACTTTGCCAATGAAGGTGTAGCACAGTATGCACTTTCTGAAACACAAAAATATGGACATGTGACTTTTTTTTGGAATGGTAACAAGTCAGGATACTTCAATCAAAAGTTAGAAACGTACGAAGAAGTAAAATCCGACATCATTCCTTTTGATCAAAAACCAGAAATGAAAGCAAAAGAAATCACGGATAATTTGGTCCTTGCTTTAACATCTCATAAATTCCCATTCTTAAGAGTCAATTATGCTAACGGAGATATGGTGGGTCATACAGGCAATATGGATGCCACTGTTCGTGGACTGGAATACCTTGATGTATGTTTAGAACGAGTTAAAAAAATCTGTGATGAAACTGGAACTGTTTTGTGTATCACAGCAGACCATGGAAATGCAGACGAAATGTATCAGTTAACAAAAAAAGGTATAGCAGAAACAGCTAAAGATGGGAAACCAGTTCCCAAAACAAGTCATACATTAAATCCAGTTCAATTTGTTCTTTATGATCCAAAAGGAAAAATCAAACTCGATCAAAACTTAAAAGAAAAAGGTTTAGCAAACGTAGCAGCAACCATGATGGATCTTTTAGGATTTGAAGCGCCGGAAGGATACCATCCAAGTCTAATTCAAAGGAACTAAGTTCCCAATAAAATTATGCACTTTCGGATTATCATAGGGTTACTTTTCAGTTTTATTATTTGTAACTGTTCAGAACCCGGGATCGGTTCTTTTTCTGAAGAAACAAAAGAAAAAATCCGAAAGAAAATCAAACAAGAAGGTTTTCATGGAGTTGTCCTAATTTCCCAAGATGACAACATCCTATTTCGAGAATCAATATATGCAGGTAAAAAAAGAAAAAGATTCCAACTCTACAAAAAACATAATTTCCCGTTAGGTGAGTCTACCAAAACATTCACTTCGTTTGTTTTACATAAATTAGAAGAAGAAAAAAAATTATCTTTGGCCGATCCAGTTTCAAAACATCTGAATTGGTTTCCCTATTCCAAAGTTACAATAGGTCATTTGTTGCGTCATACTTCAGGGTTGCCAAAAATCATTGAATTTCTTCCAAATTTTGATACTGAAAAATCGCACCTTAAACGAGATGAAATCAAACGGCTTTTTTTGGAATCTAAACTTAAACCCGCATTTCCGCCTGGAGAATATTGGAAATACAGCCGACTCGACTATCTCATTCTATCTTACATTATAGAAAAAATTTCCGGAACGTCCTATTCCAATTATTTGAAAGAAAATATTTTCACTCCCCTTGGAATGCAAAATACAAATGTAGATTCCAATGAAGTGTTGATCGGTAATAGCGGAATTTATTCCACTCCCGAAGACCTTGTGATTTTTGGGAAAGAACTAAAAAAACCAAAATTAATTTCACAACTATCTCGAGATACAATCATCAATAAAACCATTTTGTCTGATTCTATATCTGAAGATCCTATTGCCTTTGGCGAAGGGATTTTTGTAGGTGATTACTTTTATTGGACCTATGGTAAAGAAAAGGGAATATCCAATTTTGTTTATCATGATTTAAAAAGTAGGATCTTCATTACGATCGTAAGTCCTTACGGCAGTAGTAAAGGTGATTTGTCTTCGGTTAAATCGGCTCTTACCGAAATCATTTTTGATGCAAAAAAATTAAATCTAAGAAAAAAATCAAATCTTCCAAACGAAGTTTCCATAGAAGATTTAATGAAAGAAGAAAAAGTACCTTCGCTTGGAATTGCGGTATTCAGGAATTATGGATTAAGTTGGAAAAAAATGTATGGTACTAAATCTCAACACACCCTTTTTCGAGCTGGCTCTCTTTCCAAAACAATGACTGCTACCGCAACATTACGGTTAGTTGAAACAGGGCAACTAGATTTATACTCCAATTGGATAGGAAAACTAAAACAGTACAAAGTGTCCGTACCAAAAGGCAAAAGAAGGTCTATTGTTAATCTAGATTTGTTACTCTCTCATACAAGTGGACTTACAGAAAAAGGGAATTGGGACGATCCTATCAACTCAGGAAAAAAACATTTACGTGAGCTAAAGGATACAAACACAACAAAGGGGAATGGTTTAAAATTGTATTACAAACCTGGAACCAAGTCTCGGTATTCTGGTGGTGGGTATAGTATTGTCCAAGAGATTCTCACAGAACGAACGGGAAAGTCATTTCAGAACCTTATGGCAGAAGTTGTATTCGAACCTTTACACATGACCCGCAGTACATTTCGCCAAAATCTTTCGGTCAATGATGACCGTTGTGATGGATATGATGAACAAGGTATTGTACTTCCGCAAAAATCTTTTGTCACCCCAGAACTATCCTCTGGAGGACTTTGGACTACTCCAGAAGAAGTAGGCCTCTTGTTTTCTGAAGTGGCAAAAGCAAAACAAGGCAATTCTAATTTTCTTTCAAAAGAATCAGCAGAGTATTTACTTTCACCCAAAATGAGTGCCGCAAACCTCACAGTTCATGCGCTAGTGGCTCATGGTTTTTTTCTAAACAGAACGGGCAAAACAGAATATTTTTTTCATGGAGGCCACACGAAGGGACATAAGTCTCTAGCCATTTTTAACACGGAAAAAGGGTATGGAGTGGTCATTATGACCAATTCAGAAAACGGTTCCAAACTCATTTGGCGGATCCTAAGGTCCATTTCTGTGGAAGAAAAATGGGATAAGTTCGTCAATTAATCTATTGACCAAATGCTAAAATTGGCTATTCTCAAAGCGGTTCAATGGAATATACAGAATCTAAATTCGACGGCATTGTTGTTTTGAAATTATTCGGCAACTTAGACATGTTAAATGCCGGTATTCTTAAAGAACGGATCAAAGAATCCGCGTCTCAAGAAGAACATCGGTTTATCTTTGACTTAGAAGGCGTAAGTTTTATTGATTCTTCCGGATTTGGACTCATCATGTCGCTCAATGATAAACTATCAGAGTTAGGTGGAGGTTTACGCATTGTAAATGTCTCCAAAACCATCCGACAAATCTTTCGAATTTCTAAAATCTCTTCCGTGATTCAAATTTTTGAAAGTACGGAAGAAGCAATCAATTCCTTTAAATAACTTAACTCACCGAAGTAGTCACCATTTTCTTCCAAAAGTTTTTTAACTTCTGAACTTTTGGATTTTCAGGAGCCATTTCTTGCAAAGCAATGAGTACTTCCTTGGAACGTTCAATATCCCTTCTATGCATTAAAATTTCTGCAAGTAAGAGCAGGTTATTGAAATTTTTTGGATCTCTAAAACGGAGTCTTTCTGCAAAATCAGTTGCTAATACAAAATCTCTTCTTTGTTTGTGAGCATAAGCAATATAAAATAGAAAGTCAGTATCTCCCGGATTCAATTGCAGATAACGATTTGCAAGTTCGATCGCCTTCTCGTAATCTTTGGATTTCATATACAATTTTGATAATTCTCTTAAACAATAGAGATCATCTGGTTCAGAATCCAAAGCAAGTTCTAAAGCAAAGATTGCATTGTTCCATTCTCCATCACGGTAGGATTGAATCCCTTCTCCCAACATCTGATAATACACATTTGGTTTTGTGGATTCTTTGGCAGCGTAAGCTACTTCTTCTAAAAATGCAATACGCATCAAACTCAAATCATCTGTGAGATCTCCAAATTTTAACATGACCTTACAGATTTGACTTAAGTCTCCGGCTCCTTCAGAAACATGCCGTAAAAATATGGTTTCATCATCATTGATCACACGATTTCCACCAGATTGACCAACAAATAAATCGTCGCGTCCATCTGAACCCAAAATGATTACATCGCCTGGACGTAATGGATAAATTTGAATTACCACTTCGTCTCCACTCATTTCAGTAAATCCAATCTTTCTTAAAGAATGTTCATTCTCAAGAAAACTCGCAATTCCATCCCGATACAAAACAATCCAAGGATGTTCTGCGTTGATGTAATACAATGTTCCTGTTTCTTCATCTACTAAACCCAAGATAGCAGAAAGTAACATATGTCCATCAAAACTGATAAAGACATTATGAACTTCTTGAAAACATTCTTTCAGCCAACGTTCGGGATGCCTATCTTGCATATAACGCAGCTTTTGTGTTCTCGTAATAATGGATTTAAAAACAGTTCCCATAACAAGGGCACCGCCAGCTCCTTGAATAGATTTACCCATGGCATCAGCATTTAAGAATACTGTATATTTTTTACCCATCAAATAAATAGAATCGGAAACAGAAAGGTCTCCTCCGATTTCCGATTGTTTGTTTCTAAATCGAAACTGTTTCATCTGACGTTCAAAAATTTTAACGGAAACAGTTTCAGATTTGGAAAATGAACCTTTTAAAGGTTTGATAAGAAGTGAAGTTAGAAAATAATCTCCATCTTGTTTGTCTTGGAGTTTCTGCATCTCTGATAAAGTGTCATTCAGTTCCCTAGTTCTTAAGTTCACCATTTCTTCTAAATGATTTTGGTGTTCTGCTAACTCTTCTTTCATTTCCACAAAAACTCTTCCCATCTGTCCGATCTCATCACTTCTGTGAGTTGGCAAACTTTCCGGTTTCCACTGGTCTAAATCCACCATTGCCGTTGTTAAAAGTTTTATGGCTTCAACCATGTCTCTGGAAAACAAAAAGGAGATAAGGAAAATAACGCCACATAGCACAAGTGAGGCGACAACAAAAAACGACCAAATTCTCCAAGTTTTGGATTCAACTTCGTTTTCATCGATCATTACATGAAAAACTAGTTGTTTAACTGATTGCGAATTTCCTACATAAGGAATTTTCACTAAATAATAAGGTTTGTCTTGAAAATGAAATCGTTGTTCTTCCATTAACAAACTTGCGTTTTCATTCATCACCAAACGAATCATATCCGAACCGATGGTTTTGACCTTTCCTTCTTGAAAAATAGCTAAATGGATTCTGTTATCTTTAGAGATTGTTTTTGTAAAATTGTCATCTACTACTTGTCCGATAAGAAGGGTGCCACGACCAAATAGAGGTGCTGCCAAACGAAATCCAAGCCCACTATGTCCGTCTTCCAATGCCGCAGTCGATTGGCCGTTCAAAGCATTTCTAATGATCGGTTGGTTTTTTTTGTCATCTCCAAAGTCTTTGGGACGATGGACGCGAAACAAAACTTTTCCTTGGTTGTCTCCAATTTCAAAAATAGAAAGACCATATCTTTTCAAAATTTGCTGTAAATAAGGAAGTTCTTTCGAAAGCACAGAACGGTCTGCAAGCCCTCGTTCTAAAATTCCTCGAGTTTGAGAGTTAAAAGTGATTTCCTCGAGTAATAAACGTAGTTTTTCTTCTTTAAATTCTAATTCTCTTTGAAAATTTCGAGACAAGTCCTCCGCTCGCTGCGTCTGAGGTATATTTTTAACCGACTGCAAAAGATATGCGAAACTGGTAGTGAGAGCAATTACAAGAAGAATTTGACTCACACTTAATATTAATAAGAATTTGTATCGTATGCTCATAGAAAACTACGTGAATATTCTCAGATTTGAGTTACAATCAAATGACATTCCCTTGAAGGAAATGTATCATCCAGAAAATTTAAGATGAAACCAAACGCCTTTCTATTTTTCCTCATAATTCTTGTTTTGGTAATCTATTATACATTTGAATACATATTACATATTCGTACATTAAAATCATTCAAACACAGAATTCACATAAATGGTACTAGAGGAAAATCGAGTGTAACAAGACTCATACGAGCGGGTCTCTCCGCCTCAGGAATGTCCGTCTTTGCAAAAACTACGGGTACGATGGCACGAATGATTTTTCCCGATGGATCAGAAGAATCAATATCTCGATTTGGAAAACCATCTATTTTAGAACAAATTAAAATTCTAAAGAAAGCAGAACGTAAAGGTGCTGAAATTGTAGTGTTAGAATGTATGGCTTTAGAACCGCGTTACCAGTGGGCCAGTGAAGGACAAATTTTAAAATCTGACATTGGAGTCATTACAAACATTAGAGAAGACCATCTGGAAGTAATGGGGCCAAGCTTAGTTGACGTCGCAAAATCCTTGTTATCAACTTGTCCCATAAACGGTACTCTCATAGTGGGACCTTCAGAATTTGAATCGTTAATCGTAAAAGTTTGTGAAGATAGAAAATCTAAATCGCATATAATTAAAGAAAATTCAGTACAAACCATCACAGATGAAGAGATGGCAAAATTTTCCTATTGGGAACATAAAGAAAATGTTTATCTTGCTCTTCAAGTTTGCGAATTACTCGGAGTAAATCGAAAAATTGCACTGGAAGCTATGTGGAAAGTAAATCCAGATCCTGGAGCATTGTCTGTATCACCTATTCATTTTTTTGGAAAAGAATTTATTTATGCAAATGCAATGGCAGCAAACGATCCAGATAGTACAAAACTAATTTGGTCAAGTGTCATAGAACGTTACCCACAGCATAACAAACGCTACATTTTATTTCATACAAGAGAAGACAGGCCGGAAAGAAGCCGACAATTAGCAAAAGAATTTGCAAACTGGGAAGGATACGAAGCTGTGATTTTAATTGGTTCATCTACTTCCCTGGCATTTAAATACCTAAAGAAATATTCAAAAAAGGACATCCCTATCTTCGTTTGGGAACACTTAAGTTTAGATGGGATTTTTGAATCTTTACTTTCTATACTACCAAAACAATCATTAGTTTTTGGTATTGGAAATATTGTTGGTTTGGGAATGGATTTATCTTTATATTTAAAAAATAGGTCGGAACACACGAATGAATGAAATTCTACCTCTATCCATCGGACTGAGTCTCGTTGTTAGTTTGGTTTTTTCGGAATTATTCGGGATTCTAGGTACTGGTTTGGTTGTGCCAGGGTATTTAGCAATGTCATTGAATCATCCAAAGAATATTGCTCTTACTTTTCTGATCGCTTTACTTTCCTATATTTGCGTTGAGATATTATCAAACTTTTTACTTATCTTTGGGAAGAGAAAAGTTGTCTTTATATTGTTATTCGGTTATTTTTTTGGATATCTATTAAACTATCAAATCCTTCCGGACATTGATTTTGTTTACCTTTCAGAAGTGAGAGGTATTGGATTTATCATTCCGGGACTTATCGCAGTTTGGTATGAAAGACAAGGTGTTTTAGAAACAACTTCCGTACTCATACTTGCTTCTATCTTTGTTAAAATTCTCCTTATCTTCCTTTTAGGCACAGAGTTAGAAACATTATGATGACAAAAATTTATTGGTCCCCATGGAAACATTCCAGAATAGCATTATTCCTATTAGCAATAATGGGGATATTGGGACTATTGTTAATTGAAACTTGTAAAGTAAAAAAGGAACAATCCTACTTCAAGAAAAAACTCCATGCAGCAAAACTTGCCGAACGTGGATTCCAAATTTTAAAACCTGAACTTCTAAAACATAAAAAGCCAGATTATAAAGAATTAGATCCAACCAATTCTGGATTCATTGGAGAATTCCTAACACCAGTTACAAGCAATAGTGGATCTTTATCAGCCAAACAAACGTCGATTAATCCTAACTTTGCCGCAGTAATGATTCAATTTCTAAAAAAAGCAAAACTAGAAGAAGGAGATACCGTTGCCGTTGCTGTGTCAGGATCATTTCCTGCGCTAAACATTTGTTTGTTTGCGGCTTTGGATACTTTAAAACTTAAACCTATCATTATATCCAGTGCTTCTGCATCACAATTTGGAGCGAACCATCCGCAAATGCTTTGGCTCGATATGGAAAGAGAACTTGTCACCTCTGGAATTTTTTCCTTTCGTTCGAGTTATGCATCTCTTGGTGGAATTCAAGATAAAGCCATGGGAATATCTAAAGAAGGAAAGGAACTTCTCAATCGAGCATTGCAAAGAAACCAAGTTAAACTTTTAGATCCTAAACACTTTGATGATTCGATTGAAAAACGAATGAAACTATATGATGAGTTATCGGGCGGAAAACCAATCAAATTATTTGTGAATGTTGGTGGGGGCACAACAATCCTCGGAACCAACCTGGGGAAACAGGTTTTCAAAAATGGTCTCATTACCGATCTACCGGAAGAAATTCATATTCCCAACTCCGTGATCAAATCCTTCTTAGAACGAGAAGTTCCGGTAATCAACTTCATCCAAATAGAATCTCTCGCTAGGAAATTTGGACTTCCGCAAACTCCTAAAAAAGTTCCCAAACCTGGCGAAGGAAGGGTATTTTATTCAGAAGAATACAGTCCCTTACTTTATCTTTCCGTTTTCCTTTTTCTCCTAGTGGGATTGTATGGTGTTACAAGGCTCGGTTGGGGTGAAAATGAGGAAGATCGTTACCTTCCCAAATCCCTTCGTGCCAAGTAGGTGTTATGGCAAAAATCATTGTCCTTTCGATTCTCCTTTTTTTGGTTCTGCGTTGGGTGAGCCGCATTTTGATTTTACCGGCAAAAATTGCCGAGGAGTTGGGAAACAAACAAAGAGAAGGTTATCAAAAAAACCCTGGTTGGACCAAACCCAAGGAAAAGGACATCTCCGACCGCGGAAAAATTGTAGATTAAGTTTCGATTTCCTACCATGCGATCTCGAAATTCTGTCGAAAATGAAACTAAGATGAGACAGAATTCGGTACCAAATCCCCTCATTCGGAATCTTTCCAAACAGATCTTTGCCTTCCTTCCGATCCTATTCATGGTCACTCTCATTCAATGCGGAGTCCCCAAAGGTGAATTTGGTTGGACCACAACAAAAATGGAAGAAATGGACATTTTGGAAAAACACATCCAAACCATCACCGACTATAAAATGATGCGAGATGATCTTATCTTTTCTCCCACCGATACCATTCACTATGTATACCAGTTCTCAAGAAATCCTGGGTTAGAAACTGACTTTTATATTTCACTCAATCGTTACGAATTGGACTTCGTAGAAATTGATATCAAAAAGAAACGGGTAGAACCGGATTCTCTTGCAATAAGAGATGAATTTTCCTTATTAAGGACAGGAGAGTATTTAATTAAAATCGTTCATGAAGGGGATACTGTGGATGAGGTAAAATTTAGAGTATTACCTGACGAAGGATATACGCAAGAAAACCTAGAACAAGAATTGGCTGGTGATCAAACAGACGAAATCATTAAATACTCTCGCTAATTGGTGGTTGAATATTTCCTGTTTCTAAAATTCTTTTCACTCGTTCTAATTCTTTAAGTGCAACCTTGATATCAGTTTCTCCACCTTCTTTAATGATTCGTTCATAAAATTCTTTTGCTTTGGAAAAATCTCTAGATTCTTCAGCTAAAACACCTAAACGAAACAGTATCTTAATCAATGGAATTTTATTTCTTTTCGTTTCCAAAACTCGAATGACTGCTTCTTGGTCTTCAATTTTCAAATCCATCAATCGATATTGAGAAAGAATGTCATCAAGCGTAGTCACCATAAGGTCTTTTTTTAGATTCTGTTTTTTCTCGATAAGATCTTTTAGTTCTTTTTCAGCAGAAATCATTTTTTCGTCTAACTTCTTCCACTGAGCAAACGAGATATTTAGTTTATTTCTTTCTAGTTCGTTTCGTTTGTGTTTTTTATCTTTTTTACTTAGGAAATAATAAGCTATAGACTCAAGTTCAGTAAGTCCCGTATCAATATCTAATGCAGGATTCCAATCCTTACTATTTCGTTCTAACCAATATTCTAAAAAAGGTGCCGCCCGATCTGGATCTCCAATTTGTGAATTAAAAAAAACGCCAATTTCATAGGAAACTCTGGTTTTATCTATAGAATCAGGAGATAAGTTAAAATAGTTTTCATAGAATTGCCCAGCAATGATATTACGTTTTAAGTCTGCATTGATGGTTGCCAAACGGAGATTGGATTTTATGATTCTATCTTGTTCTTCTGGAGATGGGTTTTTTACTTTTAAAAGTTCCACTAAACCTTTTTCATAGAAATCGGTAGCTCTTTCTTTTTTACCATCTTGCCTATATTGTTCCGCAATATCAGTAAGTACCAAAGGATTTTCATTCCACAAACGATAGGCTCTTTCTAAAATGAGTTCATATGCAAAAAAATCTGTGTTCCTCTTATAATCGAATAACACATAAATTCCCTTACCTGCGGTACCCAGTTTGTTTACAATTTTTAGACGTTCTTTGTTATCATCTTCTAACTTTCTAACTACATTAGCAAATGCATAAAGTTCATTTGATTCAACTTGTTTTCGTTTGTTCAGATAAGTCAAATATCTAATATTAACTGACTCATCATACTTCTGTTTGGCTGCGTTTCTGTTATCTTCCGCTATCCTAACATCTTCTTTCCAAAGTTCCGATTGAGGAATCAAATCTGTTAAACTTTTACCTTCTCGAATCCAATTACTTTCCTTGAGATGAATATCATCTTTTGTTTTTTTAAGTTTTTGTTCTGACTGTTTCCACTCATTAAACAAACGATCATGTTCTTTTGCTGAACTTGCATCATACCCTAAAATATCTTCTTTTTGCCATTCTCCATTTCGAAACCCTTCTTCCGTCATTTCAAGTGGATGGTATCGAAACGCTGCAAGATAGTGACGTAAAGCCGGCGCATATTTTTCCGACTCAACATGTAGCCGAGCAAGTTTTATATGCAAATTATATAATAATGGTGAATCACGAACAATATAGGTTTCAGAATTTTTATGAGTGCTTTGCCACAACAAAAGACGAATATCATTCATCTCTGTTCGCGAATTATAAACATTTCCTTTTTCTCTATCTTCCCAGATTCGTTTTTCTTCAATAAACTGACTGTAATATCGTTTTAGTAAACCTTCCGCCTCACGGATCTTAGTGTCTAAACTTTTGGGACCAGTTTCGACGCTGACATCAACCGGGGTATCAGCTCCAGGCACTACAGGAACATCTTGTGCATTGGGATCTACGGGTTTTGGTTCTTCCCGAAGGGCAATTCCAGAATCTTCATCAATTGGGATTCTTTTTTCTGAATCCAGTGTTTGGATTTCTTCCGTTGATATCACTTGTAAGGGAGAGAGATAAAGCCCTGACAGGGGATTTCGTCTGTCCTCTTCTCCCGCCGACAAATTCCCTACACCAGAAAATAAATATACCAAAGAAATGAGAAAGAATCCCAGGAAGGAGAGAACGTAACTCGAGCAAAAAAGTAAGTCACTTACCTTTTTCACCGAATGGCAAAAGTGCCTCAGTTTCCCAAGAAAGTCACTTTCCATCTTCTTTTTGTTTTCCTTTCCCGACTTTCCCGGGGTCCATTTCTGTCGCATACAATCCGATTCAGTTCTCTGCTCTTTACTATCGGCGAAAAATCAAATTTCGACAACCAAAAGGTGTTGTATAATTGCAATGACTAGCGTTCACTGTAAGGCAATCCACCAGTAGATCTGGAATCCTTATGTCAAAAAACATCGTTGAAAGGTATCTCGTACTCAAAAACAAATATCGAAATTATGATACCAAATATGCCCTAAAAAGGATGCAGGCGTTTCGACTCGCGACCCAAGAATTATCACGCAAAGGGTATGAGGTTGCCTTAGAACTCTTAGGTTCCATTAACTTTGGAATTGTCGATCCAACTTCCGATGTAGACTGTATTTTGCTTTTGGAATGTGACTTACATAAAGACCAAAGTTGTTGTCCATCTCACTGTACAAATTTGTCTTTTGTAAAAACGGAAATTTCAAAATTTGTTTCAAAAAGGTTAGCTCCAGAAACATTTAACATTGATTATCTAGACACAATCAATTTGAAATACGTGGAGGAAAAAATCAGAACTGAATCTGTTCTTGGTGATGAGTCTTTATATTGTTTACTATTTTATAGAAACATTGGACGGCCAGTGAATCGACCACTGTTTATTCCTTTTTGCGATCAGTTGGAGGAAAACCACGACTTTGTAAAAGAAATTATACCTTGGGCTGCAGAAGCATTGGAAGGTTATCTCAACACCAACCAACACAGAATGTCTTTCAACAAATACAACGAAAGAATTAGAGCCAGAGGACTCAATCTTCCCGAAGGATTACAACAAGAATTGCAAGCATACATGGAAGGAAAAACCTAAAGCAAACTCCTGTTATAGTAATGGTACGAGTCATTTTCAAACCATAGAAAAGAAAAACAAATCGCGGTTTACTTTACATATAGTTTTCATAACATCTATTTAAAACCGGTCGGAATATTATTGTTTACCATAAAACTTGAACCATTAATTTTTTGACATGCCGACGGGAATTTGGACAAATAAAGGTAGGTTATTTCCATACCTTCTCTTGAACATTCTCCTTTTTATTTTTGTCACCATTGCATTTTTATTTTACACTGCTAGCGAAAGAAACATAGATGCGGCAGAAGAAAATCGATACAAATCTTTACAAATTGCAAACGAACTTCGGCAATCCTCCGATCAACTCACAAATTTAGTGAGATTGTATGCGATTCAGAAAGATGAAAAATACAAAATTTACTTTCAGATGATTTTGGATATTCGTGATGGAAACCGTCCGCGACCAAAAGATTACGACAATGCTTATTGGGATTTTGTCATCGCTAACAAACTCCCTCCGCCTTCTGAAGAAGGAGAAGCCATTAGCATTTATGAATCTATGAAAAATGCAGAGTTTTTAGAATCCGATTATTTATTACTTTCTCAATCAAAACTCAAATCCGACCAGTTGACCAAAATTGAGTTTGAAGCTATGTCCATTGTTGCTTCAGATATGAGAAACGGATCCAAATCCAATCCGCGCGCTATCAACTTATTATTCGATGACAATTATCTCCGCGCTAAAGCGGAAATCATGAAACCAATCAATGATTTATATTATCAACTAAATGTTCGCACAACGAAAGCCATAGAGGATGCTAAAAAGAAAGTTTTTTTTCTTAGGACTATTCTCATTGCTGCAGGTGTATTTTTTGCACTCAGTTTATTTTTAACCCATAGGTCACTTACTGAAATCATAGGTGGAAGTGTCGATGAAGCTTTTCGTAGAATCTTTTTGTTGGGAGAAGGAAATTTTTCCGGCGATATTCAACCTGTTTCAGGAAAAAACTCAATACTCCATAGTTTAAATATTACGCAAAAAAGATTACAAGAACTATATGAAGAAGGAGAGACAACCAAACAAAGATTAATTGAAAGTGAATCAAAACTTAGAGATATTTTAAATAATGTATCCGCATGTATTTATCTTAAAGATACAAGTGGCCGATACCTTTTTGCTAATCAGGCAGTATGTAATCTTTTTGGATTTCCATTAGAAGATATTTTAAACAAAGCTGATGACAAATTCCTCGAGGAAGAAACCGCAAAAAAAATCATCGAGAACGATAGGACCGTTTTATTGGAAGGAAAAACACTCCACGCGGAAGAAGAAATCCATAATCGTTCCGATGGAAAAACATATTCCTTCCTCACTGTAAAAATGCCTTTGAAAAACCAAACAGGGGAAATATATGCTCTTTGCGGTATATCAACAGACATTGGATTAACAAAAGAAATTCAAAAACAATTAGAAAATGCAAAAGATTCTGCGGAAATTGCAAACCGCGCAAAATCTGAATTTCTTGCCTCCATGAGCCATGAGATTCGAACACCTCTAAACGGTGTGATCGGACTCACACAAATTCTGTTTAAAACAAAATTAGATGAAGAACAAGAATCTCTTGTAAAGTCCATAGCATCTGCTGGAAAATCCTTGTTAATCATACTAAACGATATTCTAGATTTTTCTAAAATTGAAGCCGGGAAGATGAATATCGAAAAAATCAATTTCGATATTCGCGAGACAGTTACTGAAATTTTTGATTTATTATCAATCGAATCAAAATCAAAATCCATTGAATTAAATCTTGAGATCGATCAGGAAGTGCCACAATTTATTTATTCAGACCCAAGCAGAATTCGCCAAATTATATTTAATTTACTTGGTAATGCTATCAAATTTACAGAGAAAGGTTTTGTTAATCTTCGACTCAAAAAACAAATGCAGTGGATTCGCCTTGAAGTGGAAGACTCGGGTATTGGCATCCCTGGTGATAAAATTAATTATATTTTTAATAAGTTTGCGCAAGCAGATGCATCTACTTCTCGTAAATATGGTGGAACAGGACTAGGTCTGGCAATTTCAGAACGATTGGTATCGTTACTTGGTGGGACCATTGGAGCAGAGAGTCAGTTCAACAAGGGAAGTTTATTTTGGTGTCTTTTGCCTTATGAAAACCCAGAACCTACGAATACAATTAAAACTAATGATTCTGCTTTGATTCAAACTTCCTCTAAGGAATCAATATTCAATAACCAAAAATTTTTGGTAGTAGAAGATAATATATTAAATCAAAAAGTAATCGGCGGTCTTTTAAGAAAATATGATATTAACTTTGATTTGGCAGAAAATGGAGAGATTGCCGTTACTCTTTTTAAACAGAATCAATATGATCTAATCTTAATGGATTGTGAAATGCCAGTTATGGACGGTTTTGAAGCCACATTAAAAATCAGAGAACTCGAAAAATCCAAATCTGAAAAAACAATAATTTTAGCTGTTACTGCCCATGTCCTAACCGAACACAAAGAAAAATGTTTTGAAGTAGGGATGGATGGATTTATAAGTAAACCTTTTTACATAGAAAACTTATTACAAACATATAAA
Source organism: Leptospira terpstrae serovar Hualin str. LT 11-33 = ATCC 700639 (assembly GCF_000332495.1). NCBI lineage: Bacteria > Pseudomonadati > Spirochaetota > Leptospiria > Leptospirales > Leptospiraceae > Leptospira > Leptospira terpstrae. Next base: position 238,852 of record NZ_AOGW02000002.1, read on the forward strand.
GAAATATTAGATTCTAAAAAAAACTAAATTGATTCAATATCAGAAACAAATTAAAAATAACCTTACGGATTAAACGTTTGTTACATGAGGAATCCCGCCATCACCATAGGTTTTAGTAACTTCTGCAATGATTACTTGATACCCCTCATACCATTTAGAATACTGAGATTTTGCCAATCTATGGTCTGAAAAAGTTTTCAGCGATTCCAGGCCAATGTATGTTTTAAAGTAATATACTACTGCCATTGTTCCCTTTTCTAAATTGACCCAACTATCCTTGCCCAAATATTCAGGGTGACTTTCTACATACGATTCGATGGAGGAATCTAAAGTTTCAAATTCTATATCCGATTTTTTTTGTTTAAAGATAAATGTCGCGCTTATCATAATTAAAGTTTAAACAATGATAGTTCGCGATTTAATTCCAAAATCAAGGAATTTAATTCTGCTGAGGATTTTGCCGTTTTTTCAGACATCATTGATAACTTAGCTGTATCGTTTGCCAAATGATGAACCGAAGAACTCATTTCTTCGTTTACTTTTTTTTGTTCCTCCGTCGCAAAAGAGACGGAACTGGAACGATTTACAATATTTTCTGATTGTTTTCGAATTTCTTCCACTTCGGCAATTTGTTCTAAATTTGCTTCGTTGACTTTGTCTATACTTGCGATGATATCAATAACACTCTCTGATAAGTATTTAAAAGTTTCATTTGCAGATTTTACTGACTCTACAGATAAACTCGTAGAAACAGATACTCTTTTGATCAATTCAGAAATTGTTTTTGTAGAAAATGCAGTCCTTTCAGCCAATTTACCTACCTCTGATGCTACTACCGCAAATCCCCTCCCCATATCGCCCGCTCTTGCAGCCTCAATAGATGCATTTAACGCAAGTAAGTTGACTTGTTCGGAAATTTCTTTGATAATTGCCAAAATTTTCCCGATTTCAATCGCATTTTTATCTACCTCTTCAATACTTTCTATCGTCGTAACAATTGATTTTGCACTTTTTGTTACCTCATTTTCTACCGAGTCAGCCTTTTCTTTTGCATGTAATGAAATTTCTTTTAGACTCGAAGACAATGTAAAGAGGTTGATAATTGATTCATTTGTAGATGCAGTTAATTTTTTTTGTTCCAATGCGTCTGAATAAATTCCATTGATAGAGGATCCATTCTCTTCTAATGCTGCTGCAACTTCTTCTAAGGATGCAGCCTGGACCTGCGAATGTTCTGCAGAATCTCCAGACAATGTTTCCAAATTTTTTGCTTCTTCTTCTATTTTACCCGAATGGTTAGTAATGGATGTAATTAAACGATTTAACTTAGATTTTGCTTCGTTTAAATAATCCGAAATCAATCCTATTTCATTTCGTGTACGGTTGGTGTTGATTTCAGAACGTAAATCTCCTTCTGCAAAGGACTTTAATATAGAAGATACATCTCGAATCGTAGCGGAAGTATTTCCTGTTAGTTTCCAAAGAACAAAAAATAAAATTGCGATCATACAAAGAATAAAAATACTTAAGTTTAGACAAATGGTCTCTAAAAGATTCTGACCTACTTGAGTCCGAAACTGTGAGTAAACATAAAATGCAAATACAAAGTATCCGATTACAAATGTAGAAAAAATAGGAAAAAGTAAATTTGCAAACAAACTTAATGGTGGTAAATGCAACTGATTATAAGTGTCATATAGTTTTTTTTCAGCAGATATATAGAATAAAGAAGAAATCGCCATAGCGAGAATAATCCCAAGTATAATAAAAAAAATAACTTCACCATAAGTTTTTACCAAACCAAAATGATAGGAAAGGATCATTGTAAGAATGGGACCACCCACATTGGTCGACAAAATATTCAATGCACCTGATTTTGAAAATCCTCTTATGAAATTTAATTCTTTTTCTGAATAGAAAATTCCTTCGGGACGACGCATCTGTTTTCGAAATTCCAGATTTTTAAAAAAGAATAAGATTGCATGGAGTCCGATGATCGGCGGAGCCAAATAAATCAATATCCTTAAGATGGATTCAAAATTTTCCAATCCAAAAAGAAGAAACATCCCTGTAAAAAAAATAAAAGGATCTAGGTTGGTGATGAGTAGATACGAAACCATAAATCCAAAAGATTTTTGGTTTGGGTTTGTTCCTTGTTTGATCATTGGAAAGGAATTTTACACCCGTTCCATTGCCATTGTCAATTTATTTTGTTTCAGAAGATTCAAATGAAACAATAAAATGATCAATGATTTATGAAGAGATCGATTCTCGAATGATTTTAGAAATTAGAAAGACTCTAGTGGTTTTATGGAAATTGAGAAGCTTTTGTTTTTACATTCTCTAAATGGCGAATGTCCTTACCTGTATTAAGACGAACCAACTCTTCTGCGACGTTTACGGCATAATCACCTAACCGCTCTAATGCGAGAATGATCCTATACACATCAGCAAATTCCTGCTTTTCCATATCTGGAACAGAACGATATTTATGAAATGCTTGGTCACAAAGGGAGTTCAATTCATCTTCCAAAGTATTGACACTACCCATAAATCTTTCTTTTTCTTCGACTAAAGATTCAATGGCCATACCAGCCAGTGTTGTCACTCGAGATAAAATCAGAGTCATTGGTTCTTCGTTTTTAAACAGACCTTTTCGGATAGTTTTATGACGGAACACATCGGCACAGTTGACAACTTGGTCTCCCATTCTTTCCATGTTTCGTGTAATCCGAATGGCAGAGAGAGCAAAACGAAGTGGGTCTTTTTTCAGAACAATGTCATTGTCAACATCACCCATACCGAGAATGTTACGATTACTTACGGCTTCCAAAATAGCATTTTGGGAAAGGTTATCATTCTCTTTTTCTAAATCATCAATGAAATCATCTCGTTCCACAATGCGTTCTGCTTGTGCGTAGTCATCAGCTTCCAAAGCTTCGCTTAAGAGAATCACCTGTTCCAAAACAAGTTCTGCCATGGAATACAAGTTCTTTCTAAGGTAATAAAACTTTGAAATGATCATACTTTGTAATTAAAAATGAATATCTGACGAGTGTTAAACGGTTGCTAACTCAGTAACTTCTTCTACAGTAAGGATTTTTTCAATATCGATTAGGATGATGAACCGATTGTCTTTTTTACCCACACCTGTAATGTACCTAGATGAGATCCCTTTGACAGAAGGTGGAGGTGGGTCCACTTGGTTTGCAGGAAAATGGACAACGTGAGAGACTTTATCTACTATCACACCAATGGATTTTCCAGAGACATTGATAACGATTGCCCTGTCTGCCGTGTCCGTAACATTTTTAATATTCAGACGTTTTGCCAGGTCAATCATGCGAACGACTTTTCCACGAATGTCCATAATTCCCGCAAAGAAACTTTTGGATTGTGGCACGCGGATTAGGTTAGTGATTTTGACAATTTCTTCGACTATGGTGATGGGAATGGCATATTCTTCATCGCCCAAATTGAATATAATGTACTGCTCATGAATGAATTGGTTTGCCGATGATGTTTCTTTTGCCATATAACTTTTCTACGATTTTTTAGCCCACGTACTAGAAGTAGACGTAGCCGTTATAGAAAAAATATGAACCGAAACTAAGAAATGACAACACTTTTGTCATTAGGACAGAACGTTTTCTGACAAGAAAATCCAAGAGTCCCGCAGCCATTCCCAAAATTCCTAGAGTCAGTCCTAATACGACATAATCATAATATAGATAGTACACTAAACAACCAAATCCAACACCCATACAGATATCTTGTAAATCTCCCCAGACACGTCTTTTAAAACGTAACCAGAGAGATCCTCGGGCCTCTCTGGCCTCGCGACGCTCTCTTCGCCAACGCTGGAACCGAGTTTCCCGGACAATACCGAATATAGAATCGTAACGAGTCGAAGGAAAGAGTGCCGATTGTAAGGGAAGTCTGGAACTGCGGTTTTTTTCCTGGGCATCAGGGACAAAGGGGGGATAAATTTCGTACGCCCCGCCAATACATGCAAGCATGTCTTTATCGGGGAGGATACTGAAGTATTCGCGAAAGGGCCAGATCTTCCGAAAGACGGGATAAGCACGGCCAGAAGTAATATCCTTCTCACCTTGTACGGTACCATTTTTAACAGTAGCACCATACATACGGCCCTTCTCTTCTTTGATTTCTACAGCTAACCGAACGAGTCGTTCGTGAAAGTTGAACTCAGCCTCCAGGACATCCCCGAGAGGTGTTTCCATGGTAAATGCTCGGATGAAACCGGGTGTGCGGGGTTTCTGTTTCCTCCAGACTTGTTTCATAACAAATCTATCGGAGGAAAAAGAAAGTCACTGAAGAAAGATTATTTCTTCTTTTTGTGTCTGTTGGCTCTGCGTTTTTTCTTACGTTTGTGGGTTGCGATTTTTCTACGCTTTCTCTTTTTTCCGGAAGGCATTCCTTCCTCCTTATATCAAGCCTGTTCTGTCAAAATTCTAGTCGAGGTACTTTTGTAAAACTTTATTTTTCCGCATAGTGGATAACATAGCTTTGATATCCCCTACGCCATCACGAGAAGTCACAAGAAGGACATCTGGTTCTTCCACTACAATAAGATCCTTAACGCCAAGAAAAGCAATGAGTTCCTTCTGAACGGAAGAAATATTTCCCGAAGCTTTGTGGTAGAGAACTTCTTTTCCTTGGTGGTGGTTCTTTTCTTTATCACCAGGAAGGATTCGTTCCAAAGACATCCAAGATCCTACATCATCCCAATTGAACGTAGCTTCTACCATCCGAATGCGATTGGATTTTTCCATAATGGCTGTATCGATTGCCTCAGAAGGGAGCATTTGGAAGGCCGTTTTTAGATCTCCAAAACTCTTGAAGGGAAATCCATTTTTGAGTGGTCCTAAAATATGAGGAGCATGGCGTTCCAATTCCGAAAGTATGGTTTCCGTACGGAAAAGGAAAATCCCAGGATTCCAATAAAAATTCTTCTTTTTAATATATTTTAAAGCCGTTTTGAAATCAGGTTTTTCAAAAAATGCTTTTACCGTATAACCCACATCAGTTGGTTTTCCGGTGCTAATATAACCATACCCTACTTCAGGACGGTTTGGTTTCACACCAAGTAGAACCATTCCATTTTCAGTCTCGTATAGGGCCTGTTCGATGGTCTTTGTGAATTCTTTGATGGGATCAATAAAAGCATCTGCAGACAAAACAATAAGATTTGGATTTCCAAATTTTTTCTGAAAGTAAAGGGCCGAAAGGGCAATGATGGGTGCCGTATTTTTTCCTTCTGGTTCCAAGATGAAATTATTAGAAGGGAATTTAGGATCTTTTTTTAGAATCTCTGCTTTTAGGTTGGCATTGGTTCCAATATAAATTCGGTCAAGGGTTGTGATGGTGAGGGCACGGTCAATGGTCTCACGGAGCAGAGTTTTATTGGAATAAACTTTCTGGAGTTGTTTCGGGGAATTGGTGCGGGAGCGAGGCCAAAACCTCTCTCCCTTTCCACCAGCCATAATGAGGACAACCGGGGATTCTTTAGGTAATTTTGCCATAGGGTTTGGAACCAGAATTTAGCAAAGCAAACAGAGGAAAACCAGAAAAGAGTTAGGTCCCTCCCGCTTCTTTCGGGGCATCTTCACTGTGAAGTTTGATGGGTTTTGCTGGAATGATCGTAGAAATGGCGTGTTTGTAAACCAAGTTCTGTTTGCTCTCGTTTTCTAAGATGATTGTGAAGTTGTCAAAACTAACAACCTTTCCTTTCAGCGGAACTCCGTTTAACAAGTAGATAGTGAGATCAATTTTCTCCTTTCTTGCTGTATTTAGAAGTTGGTCTTGGATATTATTTTTTGCCGACATTGGAAATCCCGAGTGTTTTCTCTATATTTTATCTATATTTGTATACAATTGGACAGCGGCTTCGAAGGAAATGGGTGAAAGTAACGGATCTTTTTTGAACCAAGTGATCTGTCGTTTCGCATAATTCCTGTGGCTTTGGGCCAGCTGCTCAATGAATGTATTACTGTCTATGATTCCATTTAGAAACGCAAGCGCAAAATTGTAACCTAAGGTTCGTAGGCCTGGACAATCAGGTCCATAACGAGAAACTACTTGTTTTGTCTCCGCTAACATTCCCGTGGCGATCTCTTCCACTCGCCGATTGATTCTATTGTAGAGAATATCGCGTGGCCAATCCATCCAATGTCCAAACAATTGGACATCTGGACATTCACTTAAGTATCCTCCAACCGTTTCTTTCGAAACATCCGACCACAAAACTCCCGTGAGAACAACTTCCAAAGCCCGTTTGATTCGGTATCCATCTTGTGGTGATAAAGATTCCAGAGCTTTGGGATCTTTTGCCAATAACTCTTCCCTAGCTTTTTCTAAAGGAAGTTCCAAAACATAGTCTTTGGTTTCTTTGGGTACATTTGGTACGGGATACATGCCGAGAAGAAAGGCTCGAAGGTAAAAACCTGTGCCTCCAATGAGAAAGGGAATTTTTCCTCGGGAAGTAATGTCTTTTATGGCTTCTCTTGCCCAAAGGGAAAATTGACTCGCATTGATAGATTCGTCAGCATTTAAAAAACCAACGAGCCAGTGGCGGATGTAAGAGGACTCTTCGTGAGTGGGTGCCGTTGTGCCTACCGGAAGGTCCCGGTAGACTTGGCGTGAGTCAAAAGAAACAATTTCGAAACGTTTGGGGTCGAGGACTTTAGTGAGGGCGGTTTTTCCGGAACCGGTGGGTCCACCAAGGACGGGAAGGATCACTCCTCTTCCTCGGCGGCGACCTCCTCTTCTTCGGCCTCTTCTAATTCTTCCGTTTCTTCCATGAGTTCGTCATCTTCTAAAACGGGCTCTTCCTCTTCTTCCACTTCGTATTCAGAACTTCGAATGGCGGCCATTCGCGATTTGATTGCGGGTTTCGCCAATTGGTCAGCCCCGCATTTAGGGCATTTTTTTTCCGGTTTGTGCAAATCGTAAAATTTGGTACCACAAGAGTAACAGTTGAACTTTTTGCCCAAAGGATTGTTGGGATCGATCTTTACAGCTGGTGCCTTAGCCACTGGTGCCGGTTTGTCCTTAGTGGCAGCTTGCGCTGTTTTCGGAGCCGGTAAGGCTTTCGCCTTCGTAGCGGGAGTTTTAGCGCCGGCTACGGGCTTTTTTTTATCTTCCTTCGGGGAAGCGGACTTTGCGTCCTTAGTTGGTTTTTCTTTGGCTACCGCTTTTTTCTTGGGCGGGGCCTGCTTCTTGACTGCTTTTTTTGCGACCATAAACGTACTTTTGACAGTTTTGGAAATCCCCTCAGAGGGACAACCTTTTTGAAATTGGACGGTTTTCTCCTGGATGAAATTTAATGAAAAGTTTTTTTTTTCCTATGACCCAATTAAGTGTCAATGTCAACAAGATCGCCACTCTACGTAATTCTCGTGGCGGATCCATTCCTAGTGTCATTCAAATTTCTGAGATCATTCTTGGTGCTGGTGCATATGGCATTACCATCCATCCCCGAGAGGATGAAAGGCATATCACCAAACAAGATGTATTCGAAATACGGGAGTTTTTGAAATCTTACAACGAAAATTTATCGAAAAAAGGAATTCCTAAAAAAGAATTCAATATCGAAGGCGAACCAAGTGAACGATTTTTAGACCTAGTCCTGGCAGCAAGACCAGACCAAGCCACTCTCGTTCCCGTGAAACCGGGTGAAATCACTTCCGATCACGGATTTGATTTAAAAGACAAAACAGTGTTCCAAACATTAAAATCCCTGGTAAAACGTTTCCACGCAGTAGGAATTCGAGTTTCTTTGTTTATGGAAACGAATTTCGAACAGTATGCACTGGTGAAAGAATTAGAGGCAGATAGGATCGAGTTGTATACTGGACCCTTTGCTTATGCTTACGAACGGTCATTCGAAGAAGGTTTAGCAAGTTACAAAGATTATGAAACTGCTGCCCAAGAAGCCCACAAACTAGGGTTAGCTGTCAATGCTGGACATGATTTAGATACCAACAATTTACAACTGTTTGCAAAACTTCCCCATTTAGCAGAAGTTTCCATTGGTCACAGACTTGTCAGCCAAAGCCTAATTGTAGGAATGGAGACAACAATCAAGGATTACCTTAGAGTTCTTTCGCAAGGAAACGAAGCTTAGAATACTGAGGATCTTGTTCCAAAAGTAATTTAGCTGCTCTTTCTAAGGCCAAAGCGAGTTGTCCTTCTAGTTTTCCTTTTCGTTTGGCTGATTGGATCTCCGCTAAAAAACTTCGGATGGCTTCTCGCCCTTGTGGTTCGTTTCCAGAAAGGGAGGCAAGTTTGAGTTTTCGCCAAGCCTCGGTAATCGCTATACTAGGCTTAACCAATCCCGTTGCGGAAGTTACACCACTTTCTGTTCCGATAGGTGCATTTGCTGTGACAACTCCAGCACTAGCACCCACAGCCTGCCCTGATTCCCCACGGTGGTAACTCGCCGTATCCCAAATCCGAGAAAAAGGATCCGTTTTCATTTGGTCTGCATAAAGACGGTCCTTATAGGAAAGTGAGGAAAGCCGGATTTCTTTTTGGACCAAAGTTTTGTCTCCATCGTTCATTCGTTGGAAACAATCGGAAAGTACACCCCGGCGAAGTGTTTCTTTGGTTAGGATGCCTCGTTCAGCGAGAATTCGAAAGGATTCAAGTTCTGGAGTTTTGTTTTCCTTACAAAGTTTTTGTGCCTCAGTAAAAATTGCCAAAACCTCTCCCTCTCTAGAATGGGCTTTGAGATCTGCTAAATTTCCAGATTTTTCGGCCGAAATGCGTAACATATTTTTATATAAACTATCGTTTGGATTTTTTTCTAGAGCTTTTCTAAAAGCAGTATAACTCTCAGCATAATTTCCGCGGTGGTATTCCAAAAGTCCCCAAGTGTAACATAAATATCCGTCGTCAGTATCACGCGTTCGGCAAACGTATCTTAGTCGAGACATAGCATCTTCTCTCGACTCGGAGGACTCCCACGCATCGAGGAGCACCTCTTCCAGAAAAATTAAGGTTTCCAAACTGTACGGATCCCGGGTTGGGTTTTTCTGAGGTTCTGAAGTACAAAACCCAAGGGAAAGAGCAAAAATCAGGACAACGAATGGACGCATCTAACCGTCTATGATATACGTGTGTCCTGGATTTGTCCCGATTTTTTTTGAGTTGCATGGACTGGAAAATCGGAAATTCTTAGGATAATCTATCCACTTTACGAGCGATCCCTTGAAACGAATTGTTTACTTACTTTCCTTTTTCACCCTACTTAGCTTTGCCCTTCCTGTAGGCTTTATCTCCTGCGAACCGGAAGCCAAAAAAGCTCCAAACCGTGTAACCAATTTTACCTACCAAGACTTCGAAACTGTGGTCAAATCTGTGGATAAGTATTATATTGATAAGAATATCAATAAAAACCGAGCATTCACTGATGCCGCATCCTTTGCTGTATTGAGTATGCCTCACCCACTTTATATTTACCCAGAAAGTTATTTCAATGAAAGGGAAAAATACGATGACAAAGATGATCTTTGGCCTGGAAAAACTTTTAAAATTTCCCCTTCCGACAAATTCGTGTTATTTGACCCTGATTATACTCTTGTAGAAAAAATTCAAAAAGAGAAATTAAAGAAAAACGAAAACAGAAAACTTTCAGATGCAGAAGTTAAAAAACTCATCGAAAAAGAAAAACTGAAAAAATCTGTCATTGCGGCAAAATGGGAAGAAATTAATTTTTCACGTAAAGAATTTGATCGTGTGATCTCATACATACAAGACAATTTGGAAACTTACAAAACTCCGGTGCTCAAAGGACTTGTAGAACTTGACGGCGAACTTCCAGAAGAAGAGGAAGAAAAAAAAGAGTTTAGCATGGAACAAGTGTTTCTTGCTGCTGCCAATGGGTATTTGAATTCTCTTGATCCTCATTCAAACGTTTTCTTAAAAGAAATGTGGGAAGAGTCCATGGCTAAAATTAGCGATGGATCTTTTGAAGGAATTGGTGCCATTCTTTCTGGTGGTGGGAGTCGTGAAGTTGTAGTAGAAAATCCATTAGAAGGAAGTCCTGCAGTAAAAGCAGGAATCCGAAGTGGAGATACCATTGTTGCTGTCGATGGTAAGGTGATTAAAAACCTATCACTTGACAAAGTGGTAAAAAAAATCAAAGGACCAAAAGCAACCAAAGTAGTTCTTACCATCACACGAAAGGGAAATACCGGAAAAACAGACATTGAAGTGATTCGTGATAAAATTACGATTAAAAACGTAACCCATCATATCGTTAAAGAAAATCCTCAAGTTGGATATATCAAACTCACTGGATTTGTAAAACCTGGTCCTGGCGAAGCACCAATTGAAACTCAAATTAACAATGCAGTAGTGGAGATGGAACAAGAAGCAAAGGATAGTGGTAAACCACTCAAAGCTTTGATTCTTGACCTACGCGGAAACTCCGGCGGGTATTTAGATCTAGCCATTGATATAGCCGATATGTTCATCGAAAAAGGCATGATTGTGTTCACAAGGACTCCTTTCCGTAGTGATGAAGAAAAATACGCAAAGAACAAAGACATCACAAAACTTCCGCTAGTTGTCATGATCAATTCTAAATCTGCTTCTGCTTCGGAAATTGTCGCTAGTGCCATCCAACACCATGGTCGTGGAATTTTACTTGGGGAAAGGACTTTTGGAAAAGCAACTGTACAAAGTTTAAATAACTTAGAAAACAATCCTGATTACCTACTCAAAATTACCAATGCACGTTATTACTCTCCATCCGGAAAAACCATCCAAGTTGTGGGTGTATCTCCAGATATTGAAGTTTCAGAAGAACCAGATGGAGGATTTCCATTCCGATATCGTGAAGAAGATATGTGGAACCACCTTCCTCTCATTCCCCATGAAGGTGTTGTAAAATCCAAATTCAATGTAAATGCGATCAAAGAGTATGCTAAGAAAAATGGAAAGGCGGATGCCTTCTTAAAATCACATGCCAACGATGCTATCAAACCAGACTATATGCTGATCAGAAGTTTGGATTACATTGAAGGAATGTTAAACACAAAATAATCTTTAGTCCCCAAAAGGCAAAGAAATGGCTTTAAGATAGAATTGGAAACCATGTGACACGAATTAAATCGGATTTTTTGATCATTGGAAGCGGAGTGAGTGGCCTCTTTACCGCACTAAAGTTGGCTCCGCTAGGATCCGTAGTTGTTGTTACGAAAAAGGCAGACTACGAATCCAATACCAATTATGCCCAAGGCGGAATTGCTTCCGTCTTCGATGACAAGGATAAATTTGAAGAACATATCAAAGATACCTTGGAGTCTGGGGCAGGCCTTTGTGACTTGGAAGCAGTCCGAGTCCTTGTGGAAGAAGGACCCACCAGGGTTCGAGAACTTTTAGATCTTGGTGTTCCTTTTACTAGAAACCAAACAGGAGAACTTGATCTTGCCCGAGAAGGTGGGCATAGCAAAAACCGAATCATCCATTCTCTGGATAGAACGGGGAGTGCCGTAGAACAGTCGCTACTCGACCATGTCCATGCCAACCAAAATATCCGCATTTTGGAAAACCATGCCTGTGTGGATCTGATCACCAAACACCATTTAAAAGACAAAGATAACCTTCCTCTTCGTTGTTATGGGGCTTATATTGTAGATACAGAAACCGGAGAGGTTTTTCCCGTCCTTGCCAAAAAAACCATATTAGCAACGGGTGGTGCAGGCCAAGTTTACTTACATACAACTAATCCAAATATTGCGACCGGTGATGGAGTGGCCAGTGCTTACCGAGCCGGTGCCATTGTCAAAAATATGGAGTTTTATCAATTCCATCCTACTTCCCTTTTCCATGAACAAGGAAATAGTTTTTTAATTTCTGAAGCGGTTCGTGGTCATGGTGGCATCTTACGCGAGATAGGTGGTAGACCTTTTATGAAGGACTATCATGAAATGGGAGAATTGGCACCGAGAGACATTGTTGCTCGTGCCATTGACGATACGATGAAAAAGAAAGGAGAACCACACGTTCTTCTAGATATTACTCATAGACCAGCAAACGATATCATCAATCATTTTCCTTCTATCTACGAACGTTGCAAAAAACTAGGAATTGATATCACAACAGATCCTATCCCCGTTGTACCTGCCGCTCACTATATGTGTGGCGGAGTGGCAACAGATTTACTCGGAAGGACAAACATAGCTGACTTGTATGCCTGTGGGGAAACTACTTGCACCGGGGTTCATGGCGGAAACCGATTGGCATCAAACAGTCTTTTGGAGTGCCTTGTATTCTCTCACCGGATTGCTGGTGACATTCGGTCCCAAGGAACTTTAAGTTATTCATCCGAAACCGACTTGATTCCTGATTGGAACAAAGAAGGAACCACAAACACAGAAGAGTGGGTATTAATTTCTCACGATTTAGTCGAGATCAAAACCATTATGAGTAATTATGTGGGGATTGTTCGTTCCGATATGCGTTTGGAAAGAGCACTCCGCCGATTGAAACTGATCTCGGAAGAGGTGAAGGACTATTACAATAGAACCACGGTGTCTCTTGGATTACTAGAACTTCGTAACCTGGTGAAAGTGGCGGAACTCATAGTTCGGTCGGCACTACTCCGAAAAGAAAGTCGTGGGCTTCATTTTAGTACAGACTATCCGGAAGATAGAACTCCTTCACGCCAAGATACCATCCTATCTCACAAACTCTAAAAAACCAATAGAGGCAAAGCGCCAGGGACCCTAGCGGAAATCCTTTCTCTGAAGAGAAAGATTGGAGCGGAGGGCCCGGTCCTTTTGGTTAAAATATAAGTTCCATAACCAATTGGGAGGCGCCCACCTAACTTAAATTTATTGAAATGGGAAATTCTTTGCCTTGTTACCACAACCAAACTACCGTTAACCTCTAAGACCAAGAATGGTATACACAATTCCTAAAATGATAGGCAAGAGGGAATAACTAAAGACATGTATGAAGTATCCGCGTTTTTCGCCCCATTTTTGTTTCATAGGTTCTAGTTTCCAAAAAAAACTTGGTTTGTAGATGCGTAGGATGTAGGTGGTGGTTCCGTAGAGGATAAAAAATACGCCGAGGCCAACAGTGATTAGGTTCATAAGTCTCCGATTCTGTAAGCTTCGCGTAAGAATGCGAACTTTCCAAGAAAAAAAATGAGCCTGGCAAGATTTGGATTTCGGATTTCAGGAGGGCGTGGTAAAGGGAGCGTATTGGGTGGCGGGTCTAGTTCCCCACCCTAGTCAGGGCGGGGATACAAGATTCGCAAAAAAAAACCACCTGCCCCCAAGTAAAAAATAACCGCAATTCCATTAAAAAAAACTTCCTAAACAATAAAATTCAAGAACCAAACTGAAAAGATTCCACCTATAAACTTACCAATGTAAGGTTAGGTGTCCCATGATCAAATTTTGTTACTCTCCCAAAGACAATCGTTTCTATTTACGATTTCACTTTTCAAAACCAATTTATTCCATTGCGAAATCGTTACCCAAGGGTTATTACCATTCTGCTGAACAATGTTGGTCCTATCCAAATGATCCAAACGTCATAAAACAAGTATTAATTGCTTTTTCGGAACATGACATTCGAATCTTTCCCAGAGAAATTCCAAAACAGTGTGGATTACTGGAAGATTTTTTTAAAGCAACAAGAGAACGTAATTTTTCGTTTCGAACAACAAAAACTTATTATTCTCATATATTTCAACTATTGGTTTTCACTGGAAAACTTCCCGTGAATGTTAAAACCAATGATTTGGATAAATATTTGGACCACTTGGTAACTGATCGCGGAGTGAAGGCCGCAAGTGTTAGGTCAGCCAGACAGGCATTTATCTTTTATTTCCGTGAAGTTAGACAACAATTCACGCAACTAAAATTTCCAAAAATGATGGTCGGATCCAAATTGCCGGAAGTTTTATCTGCAGACGAAACAAAGTCAATATTCAATGCACTTCCTAATAGAAAACATAAAATGTTACTTCTTATCAGTTACTCTTCTGGTTTGCGTGTAAGCGAAGTCATTCATTTAAAAATAACGGACATTGACTTAAAACGAAATATGGTACGCGTGGGACAAGGCAAAGGGAAAAAAGATAGGTATACGATCCTTGCCACATCTCTTATTGAAGAGTTAAAAGAATACCTTAAAGTAAGAGAATACAATTTACTCTTAAGACAAAGTTATAACGAAGTCCGGGCCAATCCTTGGTTATTTCCAGGTTCCGGAAATAGGCCGTTAAATATCAGAACGGCGGAGGCAATTTTTTCTAATGCGGCGAAAAAAGCAAATATTGGGAAAAAGGTAAGTTTCCATAGTTTAAGGCATGCCTTCGCCACACATTTGTTAGAACTTGGAACTGACTTACGAATGATCCAAACATTACTCGGACACGCAAGTGTCCGAACCACTCAAATTTATACAAAAGTGGCGCGGAGTCGGTTAGAAAACATTGTAAGCCCTTTGGATCGCTTTGCAGCCACAAAAGAAAATACGAATTCTCATCCTGACAAAAAAAATCAAAAATAAAATTCCTTCCACCCTTCCATTTCAAATCTATATTCAAACAAATGCACCTATCACTAACATTGCTTGACGAATTCTAATCTCGAATTAACTTTCAATCCGCAGCTTCATAACCCTCGAGTTAGATGATAACCATGAAACAACAACAACTTCTATTTTCGATTTTAACCCTATTTTTCTTCTCTTCCCAAGTTTATGCCCAAGTAAAACCCGAATTAGAAAACGAATGGATTCAATCCAAAAGTCTTGGCCCCATAATTGATGAAAATTCCATTCAATGGAATTTTATTGCCAATGTGAAAGTAGACAATCTAGAAAGTATCCATGGTTACGAAGTCAATGGGTCGAAAAAATCAAAACAAATTTCAGGAACCTCAAAAATCACAAAAGGTATTCTATCATTATCCAGCCAACCTCTGACGGAAAAAGATTTTCTTTGGATTTATGAATTGGGAAACACGAGCCTCTTTTTTACCTTCGAAATCAGTAACAATAAAGGCGAAAAAAAGTTTTTGAACGTCCCCATCAACTTTTCAGAAAAAAGTAAAGAAACCCTCCGCCTGGTTATGGAAAAAAATCTTAATATCAAAAGGGAAACTGTCAAAGTTCTCTTTTATCGTAACCTTGATGGAAGGCGTTGGTTTGTAGGCAATTCCGGTGAAAACGAAGAACAAGTATTAATCGAAATGATACCTGACGGAACCAAAATAGAAACCTGGACAGAAATCTATCGATTAAATCTTTTAAAAACAATTGGATCATCCAATCGAGCTGCTTTTATGAATGCAATCAAAGACGGTCTTTCTGAAAACTGCCCGTCTTTAGTATTTAATACCATTTCAGAATCATCAAAAGAAATTTTCTATGAATGGTCGCATGACGGCTGTAATGGTTGGCCTGCTTCGACAGAAATCTCTCGATTGGTAACTGGCCCCTCCCACTCCACTATGTTTTCTTTTGCCTATAAAAATGGAAAACTTCCAAAAGATTTGCGAGAAGTTTATCTCACGATTTTGGAAAATGAAAAATAAAAGAAACTAAGCAACACCCAATGAATGATAAATTTGAATTGTTTTATTCTTCTCTAACCGAAACGGAACTTTCCATTGTTTTGCGATTAAAGGAGATTCTAAAACCATTTGAAACTTTAGAAGAAAGAATCTCGTATTCCGTTCTCTATTACTTTCAAAATAGCCGTGTCTGTTTTATATGGCCTGCATCCATCAAACCTGGACCTAAATCTGGTGTGCAGTTGGGGTTTTGTAATGGATACCTTTTGAACGATCCCAAACAAAAACTCGAAAAAGAAAATCGTAAACAAGTATATTGTCTTACTTTCCATTCTCCCGAAGAGATTGATTCAAAACTTCTCCTTCCTTATATACAAAACGCAGTAGAAATCGATAAAACTTTGTATAAACCTAAAAAAGAAACCAAACACCTAACTCAAAAGTAATTGTAAAAAACAATTTCGTGCGTTCCCGATTGGATTGATTTTTAATGGAAAATTCAGAAAAAGGGTCGGGTCACTGCGGGGTGCGCTGACGCTCCCGTCACCAACCATCTAACGATGGTAGGTGACCAAGCCCTGCGTCCCCCTAACGCGAGTAGTGGGAACTTAAGTTTTACAATTCTATACTAACTTTTCCCTTTTTGTACCCAGAAAAAAATAAGCACGAGAAGTCCAATTCCGGTAATTCCAATCAATTGCCACCATCCACTTTTACCTGTATCGTGCAACCTACGTGCACCCACACTCAAACTCGGTAACAGTACAGCTAAGGAGAAAATGCCTCCGATAATTGGTAAGATCATATTCAGTGCTGCACTAATGATAATGCAGAAAACAATCCACCACCAGAATTCTGGTCTTTTCGCATTGCCGCTAAAATCAGCATACTTTTGTAAACATACTTTGATCGCATCTTGGAATGACATATAGTTTCTACCTTCCAGTGAATTACTAAATTTGTTTCGTCACAAACGAGGCATATTAGAAATTAATTATTTATAAAGTAAAGTAAAAAAAGGAAAAAACATCATCTATTTCCAAACCATGTCCCCTGATCCGAAAATTAAATACAATAGAACAGCTACCAGGCGTTAAAGATTGCAAAGATAACACTCTCCATACGCAGTTTCAGTGAACTGTCCCTATCCAAAAATTGCAGTCGACGAACAATTTGCTTATTTTCTAATATGCATAAGGATTGGATGTTAGATGTTTTTTTGGAAGGGAATACAATCAATTTGGATTCGCAAAAATAGCGAAAATCAGGCACTCAATGGATTAAGAGCCCTGGCAATTATCAGTGTCCTTTTGTTTCACACTGTTCCTAGTTTAGGAATGATAGGCTGGGAAAATTCATTTATTACCAGATTCTTTCATACATTAGATTCTGGTGTTGCTCTATTTTTTGTCTTAAGTGGTTATTTAATTTCAGAAGGACTTAAAAAAGAATGGAACCTCCACAAAAAGATAAACTTAAAACATTTTTTTATCAAACGGAGCATGAGAATATTTCCTGCTTATTATTTTTATCTAATCATAACATTTTTAATTGTAACAGCCATGATCCAAAAAGGAGGGACTGACTTCTCACTTAGCCAAACCCAACAGAATTCTAATTCTCCATTATTAGCTTCTTATCAAAACTTTAAATATGATTTAGTTTACTTATCAGATTATATCGCAAGTTACAATATTCATACTTGGTCTCTTTCCATCGAAGAGAAATTTTATATATTTTTTCCGTTTATTGCTGGCTTTCTAGTATTCACTTTAAGTGGAAATAATCGAACGATTCTGCTTTTATCTCTCTATTTTTTACCTCTGGTTTTCAGAATCATTTTCTTTGTGTTCAATGGACCGAGCACAGAAGCCTTACACCAATTTCATTTGAGATTCGATGATTTACTCGCAGGAATTATCGTGATGGAATTAACATACAATGAAGAATCCAGAAAAAGATTAGAAAATATTAAGTTCTATCTGTTAGGTTTAGCTTTTTTACTTTATACTATTAATTACAACCTGTTGGTATCAGGAAATCTTTTCTACAAAACTATTTTTTCCTATAACTTATACAATTTATCCTTTGGTCTTTTTTTGTTAGCAGCTATTCTTGGGAAAGGATATTTTCAAAACTTTTTGAGTATTACAATCTTTCGCCCAATTGCAAGACTAAGTTACACAATTTATCTTTGGAATTTACTATTGGCACCCATCGCCTTTCAAACGTTAGCAAAACCATTCAAACAAAATGGATTTGTGACACCCTTACAATTTGGGGTGGCAACTTTCCAATTTTTTATCATAACTTTTGTATTCAGTCTAGTATTATACTTATTGATCGAATACCCATTTCTAAGATGGAAAGCCAAACTTGAAAGCAAACAATTGTTTATGAAAGGCTAAAACCTGCAATTTAGTTAATAATACCGTCTTTCTTTGCTTCAGCCAATACAGATCTAGTCACATTGCCGATTCCTTTATAAAAATTAGTAAAAGGAAACATAAACGGTGTGAGTGGAATCAATGTTATATGAAACCAAGTATCATAAGTAACTTCTCTTTGGTATTCTTTTACGAGTTGTCCCTTATTTGTTGTAAACTTATATTTCAGGTCCAAATTATCAACTGCATGTGATGGAAGTAAAAAAAATGTAAATCCAGTCATAAAAGCCAAAAATAAATTGGCCTCACCTCGATTTACAATTTCAATATCTAGTTTTATATCGGCTATATCTAAACCACTTTTTACTTCTTTGAACATTGAAGATTCTTTTAATATAACTTCAATTTTTCCACGCAGATCTTTTTCAACTCGAACATTAGAGTCTGCCGGAGATTCATTTAAAGACATTTTGTATTTTAAGTTTAATACAACAGAAGACGTTTTATTTTGTTTTTCTTCGAATACAACTTCTTTGTATTCTGGTTTATAATCAGTAAAAGTAGCACATCCAACAAAAAACAGTAGTATATAAATTATAAATGATTTCATTATCTAGGTCTCCTTTTTTTATAATGTTCCATTATCTCAGATATAAGTTTAGTTCGAATTTCTTCACTTTTCGGTAACATGTATTCTGAAGAGTAAAAATTGACACTTTTTTCAGTTATTTCATTTTTTTGAATTTCGTAAACAACTTGGTTTTTCATGTCCCTTACCACCAATCGGCAATCATAATTCATTGTATCAATTCCAATGGTTCCTCCAAACCAAATATAAAACGTTAATGTAAGCATAGAAAATGGAAAGTACCATTCGTAAATTCTCCTTTTATGTGAATAAGAAGTGAATTCAAATTGTAATCTTTCAAATTCTACTTTGCTTGGAATTTCTTCATTAAAAAGATATATGTTTTCAAAATACTTGCCTTGTTTCAAATAGGATTGAAGACTTAGAGTTAACCCGTCTTCAGTATCTTTTCGGTAATCTTCATCAACATTCAAAACCTTAACCTTATCAAGTACAGCCACACCTAAATCTTTAGTTTGAATTTTGGGTTCGCCTAAAGATATAGAAGGCGGCAAAGTAATACATTGTAAACTAACGAAACATAACAATACAAAAATAATCTTATTATTCAAGAGATAACCTAACCGAATTGGTTAGAAAATAAAATATAACGGCCGTTTGTCAATAGAAACATAGTTTAACAATTGCTATTTTTAAATAAAGTTCCCTTTGTCTTAATTAACTAATGAATATACGCTGAGATTCATTTATATCCTACCCAAACCCCATTCCAAAATCATCCGATTCCCAATCCTTAAGTTCTTAATAAACTTTTCACTTGTTCCAATTTCCCAAATGAATTCGAGTTCTATCTTTAAAATGGCATTGGCACCGCACAGCACCCACGGACAGGTGCGAGCGGGAGAGCTTTGGCCATGGAGGGCCAGGCGAACGCGAAACACCCAAAGCCATTGGGGAGAAATCTATATCGATAAGTGGGAAATTGTTTAAAGGGTATTGGCTTTAAGCTGTGAGAAAAAAAGTAACACAAAGGTGAATGGAATTGATGACCACGAGATTCGCCTTACACGGTTCTCCCGTCCAGGTCGAACTCGTTCCAGGCCGTCTTTTGCGAGCCCTCGCACTTCCTGTGCTCGGTCGACTTTGCTTTACGCTCCGTAACGTGGGGTTTCCCACGTCACTACGCTTGCAAAGTCTCTATTGTAAAATCGTTCGAATCCCAATCTTTTGGTTCTTAGTAAACTCGTCATTTGTACCAAATTTCCCAAATGAATTCGATTTTTTCTCCCCAAGGGCATCGGGTGTCGAAAAGCATCCACGGATGGGTGCGGGCGGGAGCTCTGGCCATGGAAGGCCAGGCGAACGCGAGACACCCAATGCCCTTGGGGAGAAATCTATTACGATAAGTGGGAAATTATTTAATGGGTGGATGACGGGATTCGAACCCGCGACGACTGGTACCACAAACCAGGGCTCTACCGCTGAACTACATCCACCATTTCTAAAACATCTTGACCCGGGAGGGATTCGAACCCCCGACCAACTGCTTAGAAGGCAGTTGCTCTATCCAGCTGAGCTACCGGGTCGGATAGAACCAACTGATTCGGGATGACAGGATTTGAACCTGCGACCCTCTGTACCCAAAACAGATGCGCTACCACTGCGCTACATCCCGAGAAAGTCCTTGAATCACCAGTGTTTTTGGCAGAAGGACTGTGTCAACAAAAGGGAGATTTATTTCTTCAGGTTCTTCAATCTTTCTAGAAGGACAGGATGGTTTGGGTTCTTTTGCAAGGCTTTGCGGTAGGCTTTCCATGCTTCTTCTGGTTTTCCAATGGTTTGGAGAAAATAACCAAAGGAATCTAAGTAAGCTGGGTTGTTTGGATCGAGTTCAAGTGCTTTTTTTAAGGATTTGATCGCTTCTGAACGTTCTTCGGTGCTGATTTTTTTCTTTAGAGCGAGTAAATAACCCAAAGAGTTGAGGCTGTTTTTGTAATCGGGAGTATGTTTTAAGATACGGCGGTGGATTTCAATTGCCTCTTCCAAACGGTGGGTGTATTCATAAACATGAGCCAAAAAGGAAAGGAGTTTGGGATCATCCACTGCCACCTGCAGTCGGTCTTTGATGATGGACTCGGCAGTTTCCCAATCTTTTAGTTCCACAAGAGCAAAAACTTTCAGTCGGTATACATTATCGACTTCGATAAAACCAGGATATTCACCGAGAATTCGATCCAAAACCTGAATTGATTTTTTGAAGTTTTTGGTCTGAAAACAACAAAGGGCAAAATTATACAAAAGGATGGGGTCTTCTGGATTTTGGAGTAAGGCCTGATCCAAAAGGTTTAAGGCCATGGCATAATTGCCTTTATTCATATAACCGAGGTAGTCTGTCTCTTCTGCCATTGTATCTACTTAGATTGTAATTCCTTAAGTCGAAGTTTTTCCGTTAAGTCCAATTGGATGGGAGTGACAGGCAACTTTCCTTGGTTGTAGGCTTCAAAGTCTGTTCCTGTTTCTTCATCATGCCCAAGTAAACTACCGTTTAACTGAAATTCGCTGACACCTTCAATGATTTGTTTTTTCTCATACTTTTCGGTGTATCGCCTGCGCCCAAGCCTTGTAAAAACGATTTCGCTGATCGTGCCAGATCCAGAAATCTCTGGAGGAAAGTTAAGATTCCAAACTTCCCCTGATTGGATTTGGTCTTTGTAATTGGATAAAAAGGATAAAACAAGTTCTGCTTCCTTTGTATATCCATCCTCTGGATCAATGCGACCAGAACTTACGGCAAGGGCAGGGATTCCATGGAGGGCTCCGTGTTTTGCGGCACCTACAGTACCTGAATAGTGGACATCATATCCCATATTCACACCCCGGTTGATTCCAGAGATCACAAAGTCAATTTTAGGAAAGATCTCCGC
The DNA here is from genome assembly GCF_000332495.1 of Leptospira terpstrae serovar Hualin str. LT 11-33 = ATCC 700639. NCBI lineage: Bacteria > Pseudomonadati > Spirochaetota > Leptospiria > Leptospirales > Leptospiraceae > Leptospira > Leptospira terpstrae. The sequence continues at coordinate 260,318 of NZ_AOGW02000002.1, forward strand.
ATACAAACCAATGTTCACACAATCGGCTGGAAATCCATCGGCAATGTAATGGTTGTCATTGATTCGTTCCACTCGCATCCCTTGGAATACGGTAAGTGCCATAGAGGTGACAGAACGTTCTTTTAAAGGGGCAATGAGATACGTGTTATATGTTTTTCCAAGAACTCGTTCCAAAGCTTTGATTCCGGCGGAGGAAATTCCGTCGTCATTTGTGATGAGTAAATTCAACTATAAACCACCTGAGATCGATTGGAGGATACTGGTTGCTGTATACAAGTTCATAAGAAAAGGAAATAGAATCGTTAGGCCCAGTGCATAAAAAGAAAATTTTAGTGAGTCACGATTTCTTAATTCGTAAATGGATTTAAGACCACGAGAAACAACCAAACTATAAAGTAATATAAATGTGAGTAATAAAAGGAGTCCAGATCCAAGTCCCGAAAGCCCCACAGCATGAAAGACAATACTTACGGGTGCAAATAACAAAAACAAAACTACGGAATGTCTTGCGAACAGCAATAAAAACAAGAGTTTTTGCGACCGTCCCTTTTTTTGCACATAGTAGTCAGCAACCAATGCATAAAAAAAAGGAAAAAACCGAAATAGAAACAAGTTGGCAATAAAACCAAAAAACAGAAATGACAGAGTAGAAATCGTGTATGGTGCTGAAAGTATACTCATCCCCACTGACAGAGATAAGGCGGAAAGGATAGAAAACATCCAACTCGAAAGTGGACTTGCTGCAAAAGGAATCTCCTTGATCTCTTCCGAATAACGAAGTGGATCAAGAAATACTAATTCTAATACATCAACTAAATCAAAGAAAAAATCTCTCATAACATCAATTTTCCAAGAGCTGTGGGTAGAATGACTAAAACCTGTGATTGGATGAGAGAACGAATTTTAGATACATGCGAGTTGTCTCCAAAAAAACTCACACCCAAGGTTTGCAAAAATCGATCGAAGTGTGAAATCTCTTGTTCGAATAGAGGAATGAGTCCATCGTATTGACAAAGTTCGGAAAGTTTTTTATGAGCTTCCCTTCTACCACCGATGTCATCCACTAGTTTGTTACGAAATGCATCTTCACCAGAATAAATTTTACCTTCCGCCAACTCTTCAATGGACTTAACAGTTTTGTTTCTTCCTTTGGCAACATCTTCCACAAACTTGCGATAGGTGTCTTGTAACTGTTTACTAATCATCTCATCTTCTTCGTTAGTGGAATCGCGAAACGGAGAATACATATCTTTGTATTTCCCTGCTTTGTATGTGCGAACTCCTACACCGTAGCGGTCTAAAAGTCCTTTTACGTTAGGTGCAAAAGAAATAACTCCAATAGATCCGGTAATGGTTCCGTTTTGAGCAAAGATATAATCAGAAGCAGATGCAATATAGTAACCACCTGATGCAGCCACGTCTTTCATACTGACGACAATCTTTTTGGTTTTACGAAGATGTAAAACTTCGTTAAAAATTTCTTGAGAAGCAGCCACTGTCCCACCCGGGGAATTGATCTCAAGAAGGATCCCCTTGACATTGCCGTCTTCTTCTAACTCCCTTAATTGGCGTAAGACGGTGTCGGCGCCTGTAGAATCAAAAGTAGACTCACCAGAATGGATCTCACCTACGATGGGTATGACGACGGCTCCAATTTCACTGGCTTGAAAGAGGCCGCCACCAGTTCCACTAGAGAAACGGGCAAGGCTTGATCCAGATACCAAGATGGCAATTCCAAGAATTGTGGCAATAGTGGAGAACAAAAAGGAGAGAAAGAGAAGAAATTGGTTTCTTTCCATAAACTCCCACAAGCAAAACCTTGCAAAAACCCGAGTCAACTTTAATAATTCTTTACTTTTTTTTAGAAAAAGTTTATTTTCCTTGTACGGGCTAACCGAAAATTAGACAGGTAGTCACAGGATTTGTGTCCAGGCACCGCCGAGACATAAGGCCTTTACCAAGGAAGGTAGGACATGGATGTTCGTCTCAATCGTCTCCTCAACTCAGCAGAAAAACTAGTCCAGGACAAAAAGGACACAAAAGATGTCAGTTCTGGGAAAACAGGAGCCACTGTACAAAAGTCAGATGAAAAATCCGACTTTGTTGTGAGTCTCCCTGTACAGTATCACAATATCCAATCACGACTCACGGAATTGCAAAAACAACTTTCTAAAGAACAATCTCGCATTGGGCTTTTGGAAGATGCCAATCAAGAAGAAAACAAACTCAAAGAACTTCTTTTTGAAGGGGAACCACTATTCCCAGAGTTAGGTGAAGGTAAATTCACCAAACCAGAAATTTTAGAAAATAGCAAAGGCAATATCTCAAGCCTACTTGCAGAGCTTAAGAAAAAAGAAGTAGAGGGTGAAAATATCTTCTCTCTTGGAATGATGTTAAGTCCTGAAGAGTTCAAAGGGAAAATTGGATCTGTATCTACAGCTTCAATGAAACCAATTTCTGAAACCATGGTAAAAAGACTTCTTGGCGGTTAATTGGAATTAAAACGTTCCCTAAATACTTTTGATTCCATTTCCGTCCTATTCTCCTCCATGGTGGGATCAGGAATTTTTTTCACTTCTGGATATTTAATCAAAGAAACAGGAAATCTTTGGATTGTTCTTCTCTGTTGGATTGTCGGTGGAGTCCTTGCTCTCTCTGGATCCATCACTTATGCTTATGCAGCACGTCTTCTTCCCTTTGCTGGGGGAGATTATGTTTATCTAAAGGTTGCCTATTCACCTGCCATTGCCTTTATGAGTGGATGGTCCTCTTTACTTACTAATTTTTCTGCCTGTGTTTCTGTACTGGCACTTGCTTTTGGTAAGTATGTTCAAATTTTGTTTCCTGAAATTCCTGTTTGGGAATCATCCACTTTCACCTTGCTCGGGTTAGATTTACAAATTAGCTCCATTACCTTTATTGGAGTATTGCCCATAGTTTTTTTTAGCGGACTCAATTACTTTGGAATCAAATCAGCGGTTCGAGTGCAAAATGTATTTGCTGTATTAAAAATTACGGGTCTCCTTCTCTTTTTATCACTTGGGTTTTCCGTTGGAAATACCAACTGGTCTTATTTATGGAACTCTCCTTTTCCTAATCTTATGGAGCTTTCCTTTTATTCTAAAGTATTGATTGGGATTGTGCCTGTTTCCTTTTCTTATTTGGGTTGGAATATGATCACTTACATCGCAGAAGAAGTGAAAAATCCTGAGAAAACTATTGTTCGTTCTGCCATCACTGCTTGTTTTCTAGTGGCCGGACTGTATTTTGCAATCAACTTACTTTTTGTGATTTCTGCTCCGATTGAGGATCTTGCAGGACAAGATGGTATTGGAGCTATCGCCTTTCAAAAGTTATTTGGAGTGAATTATTCAATTCTCACCACTAGTTTTATTGCTTGGGTGATATTAGGATCGATGTCTGCCATTGAGTGTACTCGTACATCCTTTACAGTTTTGTCTCAATACATACTTTACATAAAGATGCATTAAAATCCTGATTCAGACGGTAATGAGGATTGCATTGGATTTTTAAAATGCAACAACTTTCCCGTATACAAATCGATCACACCAAGGCTAACTCCATAAAAATGAATCTTTACATGCCTGTCCGAGATTTCCTCTAAACCAACTTCTTCATCTGCTAACGCGGAAGATAGAAAGATCCGATGGCCTTCAATATGAAGATTCCCTATGTCATTGATTTCTCCAATCATGATGTTTGTTGGATAAGAAGCTTTTACAATCCGTTTTGGGAATTTCCTTTTCGACTTTTGGTAATGGTTAGCAGGAAAAGAATTTTGAATTCCTTCATGTGGTCTTAGGTAATTGAATTCTTTCTGAAAATCTCGAAATGCTTTTTGTTGTGTCTCTAAGCTAGACCTTGGAGGCAAAGCCGTTTCTTCCTTTAAGGTTTTATGCATTCTTTCATGCCTACCATTTTGTTGTGGTTTGCCTGGTTCAATCCGCTCCAACTTGATTCCCAGTTTGATCCACCATACAGAAAGTTTACTAAGCCCTGCCAGCGCATTCGAGGCAAATGGTGGACCGTTGTCAGTTCGATGGCAAGAGGCATTCCATAGAGTTTAAATAACTTCGTAAATTCATTGATTACATTGTAGTATCTGCCTTAGGAACAATACTCACAACAGAGTAAAAACCGGACTATAGGCATCTGTGACAGTCAAAGGAGTGCATCTTTTTCCATCCCCAACAGTGAAATGACCTTTAAAATCAGCGCACCAAATATCATTGGGTCCGAGTGCATGCGAGAATGGTTGTTCGATGGATTGTTTACGGATCCTTCTTTTGGGAGGTTTGATAAGGTTGTTTTGTTTGAGAATACGACCTACAGTACTTGGATGTGGCCATTTTCTAAT